>JASFUJ010000018.1:0-13477 GCA_050050355.1 Acidobacteriota bacterium | reverse complement strand
CCGGGTTCCTCTCCTACCTGGCCGGCCGTCCCCTGGTGGGCCGCGAGATCGCGTGCGGCGGCGGGGTCGACGGGGTCCCGTGCCGGTTCGTCGTCGGCACCGCCTCGCGCATCGAGAAGCTCCTCGACCCGCCGGAGGAATCGGCCGACGCCGAGCTCCTCGCGACGCTCCGGGCGTCCGGCCGGCCGGAGCCCGCCGACGACGCTGCGGAGGGCTCGTGACCGGCCGGCCTCCCCATCGAGACCCGGAAGGGGATCGGGACCAGGACCGGGACCAGGGCCGATCCGGCGGCCCTCCCGCCGGCGCCGAGCGGGACGTCGCCGAGATCATGGACTCCGTCTCCTGGGACTACGATCCCGGCTCGGAGGCGGTCTCGCCCCTCGTTCCGACCGAGCGCTACTTCCGCGACTTCCCCTGGGAGGGGGAGCCGGACGACGAGCTCTGACAGCCTCCGGGGCCCGGAGCCGCGAAGGCCCCCCTGCCATCCCCGTCGCGAGGCCGGTCCTCGGAGAGATATTCTCTCCTCATGTTGACCATCGAGTCCGTGTCGAAGCGGTTCCGGGGAGGGACCTGGGCCGTGCGGGATCTTTCGCTGCAGGTCGACGGCGGCGTCCTCGGTCTGCTCGGACCGAACGGGGCCGGCAAGACGACCCTCATGCAGATGGTCGCGACGGTCACCCGGCCCACGGAGGGGCGGATCCTGTTCGAGGGTCGGGACATCTCCCGGAAACCGGACGATCTGCGCCGGCGTCTCGGATACCTGCCGCAGGACTTCGGCGTCTACGACAACCTGACCGCCTTCGAGCTCCTGCGCTACTTCGCCTCCCTCAAGGGGGTCCACGACCGGGATCGGGTGCACCGGATGCTCGAGACCGTCAACCTCCACGCGGTGGCCGACCGGACCGTCGGAGGGTTTTCCGGTGGCATGAAGCAGCGGCTCGGAATCGCCCAGGCGCTGATCAACGATCCCGACCTGGTGATCGTCGACGAGCCGACCGCCGGCCTCGACCCGGAGGAGCGGGTCCGGTTCCGCAACGTGCTCTCGGAGATCGGCTTCGGGAAGCTCGTCATCCTCTCGACGCACGTGGTCTCGGACATCGAATCGATCGCCACCCGGGTCGCGATCATGCACCGCGGGTCGCTGCTGGCGATCGAGCAGCCGGAGACCTTGCTGCGCAGGGCCCGCGGGTCCGTGTGGGAGGCCGTCTACCCGTCGGACGAGCTCGCGAAGGTCCGCGAGCGGCTGAAGATCTCGGGGGCGATCCGGCGGCCCGACGGCGTGCACGTCCGGGTAGTGCAAGGCGAGCCGCCCACGCCCGAGGCGGTGGCGGCCGAGCCCGGTCTCGAGGACGCGTTCCTCCACGTGATGAGCGCCGCCGGAGCAGAGACCGGAGCCCGCTCGTGAGCGGCCGGCTCGGCGGACGGGCGACCCGGATCGCATCGATCGTCCGGGCGGACTTCCTGATCCGGTTCCGGAAGGCCTCGACGCTGGTGGTCTTCCTGCTGATCAGCTTCTCGGCTTACCCCTGGATGCCCGATCCGGCCACCGGCCGGGCGCTGCTGAAGGTCGAGGGCCACCGCGCCCTCTACGACTCCGCGGCGATCGGGATGGGGACCGCTGCGCTCGGGACGATCCTCGTCGGGCTCCTCGGCTTCTACGTCGTGTCGAACGCGCTCGGGCGGGATCTCGGGACCCGGTGCGGGTTCGTCATCGCCTCGACCCGCATGAAGAGCTCCGAATACCTGTTGGGCAAGGCTCTCGGCAACATGGTGTTTCTCTCCACCTTCATGGCCGGGTACATGGCGGTGTCGATGGCGATGGTCCTGGTCCGCGGCGAGGCGCCCCTCGAGCCGCTGGTCTTCGTCCGCCAATATGCGCTGCTGGCGCCGCCGACGATCGTCCTGGTCGCGACCGTGGCGGTGCTGTTCGAGTCGGTCCGGTGGCTCTCGGGTCGGCTCGGGGACGTGGCCTGGTTCTTCCTCTGGATGGGTGGGATGGCGGCCCCGGCGGTGGTCCTCGGGTCGGAAGGTCGCCCCGGGCTCGTCCGGTACCTGGACTTCTCCGGTCTCGGCTTCCTGATCAGCCGGATGCGCGAGACCCTGGGCACCACGGCGATCTCGATCGGTGCGAGCAGCTTCGATCCGGCGAAGGAGGTGGTCGTCCTCGAGGGGCTCACCCTGCCGCCGGAGTGGATCGCTCCGCGGCTGGTGGCGACTCTGCTGCCCCTCACCCTGCTGCCGGTCGCCCTGGTCTTCTTCCACCGGTTCGACCCGGCGAAGGTCCGGCAGAGGAGCGCGAGGGCTCGCTCGGGATGGCTCGCGGGAATCGACCGCCTCCTGAAGCCGCTCATCCGGCCGTTCGGGATCCTGCGGATCCGGTCGAGGCGGGCCGGCGGACCTTCGCTCTGGAGGGCGGCGCGGGAGGACGCATACGTGACGCTGACGGGCGCGCCGGCGCTCGCGGCGACGATCCCCGTCGTCGCCCTGTTCGCGCTGTTCCTGCCGCTCGGGGCGCTTCGGAGCGGACTGTTGCCGGCCGCCTTCGTAGCTCTCGCGCTCCTCGTCGCCGACGTCCCGTCGCGGGAGCGCCGGAACGGCCTCGTCGGGATGGTCTACGCCGCACCCGGCCTGAGGTCCGGCTTCGTCTCCTGGAAGCTGCTGACCACCCTCGTCATCGCCCTCATGGTGGTGGCGATCCCACTGATCCGCCTCGCCCTCGCCGACCCGGTGGCTGCCGTATCGCTCCTGTCCGGCACTCTCTTCACCTGCGCCACTGCCGTCGCCCTCGGTGTCGCCAGCTCGAACCCCAAGACCTTCCTCGCCCTCTTCCTGGTCTTCTGGTACGTGGTCGTCAACGACGGCGGCGGTGCCCCGATGCTCGACTTCGCCGGCTTCTACGGGGTCGCCACCGCGCCGATCATGGCCGCCTACCTCGCCCTGGCGGCCGGGCTCCTCGCCGCGGCCCAGGGCTTTCATCGGCTGGCCCTGCGCGACTGACGGCCGGTCCCCGGCGCGCTCAGTCGCCCCCGTCCGGGTCCTCCCAGGTGCCCAGGCGGTCCAGGGTGGCCAGGGCCCGGTGGGCGGTGACGTTGGCCCAGCGGGGCAGGGTGGGCAGGCCCTCGTTCTCGCGGATCCGGATCAGGTCCCGGCGGAGCTCTTCGAGATCCCAGGGGACGTCGACGGGGGACTCGGGCTCCACGCTTCCACCAGGCCCGTCCGGTCCGTTCGGTCCGTCCGGCCTGGTGGGCCGTCCCGGTCCCGGCGGTCCGGCCGGCTCCGGCGCCTCGCCGGGCAGGGGGGGCAGGTCGGACAGCGGATCGCCGTCCGGCTCGTGGACCCTGAGGGACCGGACGATCCGGCTCTCGGGCGGCAGGTGGATCGTGGTCGACGAGTCGAGGTTGCCCCGGTTCCACCAGGAGAAGTGGAGGTCCCGCGCCCCGCCGCCGGCGGTCCTCGTCTCGGTGAGCTCGGAGCGCCAGCCGGTCTCCCGGGGGTCTCGCCCCTCGAAGGGCCAGGCGAACTCCTGCCGGTTCCCCTCGCACCGGACCGCCATGTGCGCCGGGTCCTGGCCGTGGGCGCCCCGGTCGATGCGGGCGGACCAGGCATCGCGACCGTACGCCTCCCAGTCCATCGGCACCAGGAGGGCGCAGCGGCGGAGCGGCTCCGGAATCGGCTTGGTCTTGTCGCGGATCAGGGCCAGGCACTCGCGCCGCACCCGGTCCGCCACCCGGTCCACGTTCTTCAGCCCGTAGACCGCCTGCAGCAGGAAGTGCCAGTAGCCCGAAGCCGGGGTCAGCTCGAGCTGGTGGTCCCCCGTCAGCAGGAGCCGCACGATCGCGCCCTCGACCTTCCGTCCGGCGGTCACGCTGCGCACGTCCGCCCGCATGCCGGGTCCGAGCGGGCGGAACCGGCCTCCCTCGCGGACGCAGAGCAGGGACTCCATGAGCAGAGCCCGCTCGAGCCACCCTCCCGCCAGAGAGCCCAGCTCGCGGTCCCGCCGCGTCCAGGCCGTCCACCAGACGAGCGTCCACATGCCCAGGTGGATGCCGTAGTAGGTCGGGGAGTGCTGCTCGGTGAGCGCGATGCTCTCGCGGAGCTCGTGCCGGCACCGCTCGATGAAGTAGTCGCGCGCCGGATCCGAGTGGGCCACGTCGGGCTGCGCCAGCGACAGGTACCAGCCGATCAGCCCATGGTTGGCGCTGATCCCCCGCGACATCTCCTCGCGTTCCCGGTCCCACGGACGGCGCCAGTGGGCGCCCAGGGCCGGGTCCGGCGTGTCGCCGTTGCGGATCTGTCGGTTGATTGCGGCGAACGCCGCGTCCATGTCGGCGGGCATCGGTGGGCTCCTTCCGAGTGTCTGCCGGAGCGGCCGGCAGGCGAACAGCGGCGCGCCGGGCCGCGCCCGGTACGAAGAGATTGAATGCACGCTCGAACGACGAAAGTATACATCAGGCGGTCGTTTCGAAAGCGCGCCCGTGACGTCTGCCACCCGGTCCGCCCGGTTCCCCGGGGCCGGAGCCGGGGAGCTGGTAGGATCGCCGCGTATGCTGGAGCGAGGTCAGGAGCCGGCCCTGCGCCCGTCGGCGCCAGGGGGCCCTCTGGTGGGAGTCCTGGCCGGGATGGGCCCCCACTCCACGGCGCCCTTCGTGGACCTGGTGATCAGGGAGTGCCGTCTCCAGTACGGCGCTCGCCACGACCTCGACTTTCCCCCGATCCTGATCTACTCACTCCCCACGCCGTTCTTTCCGGATCGGCCGCTGGATCACGAGGCGATGCAGCGCACGATCCTCGGCGGCCTCCTGAAGCTCCAGGAAGGCGGCGTCCGCTTCGTGGCGATGCCCTGCAACACCGCCCACCTCTACTACGACGCGCTCGTCCGGGCGATCGACGTGCCTCTCCTCCACATCGTCGAGGAGACGCTCGTCGCGCTGGATGATTCGACGCGATCGGTCGCCCTGCTCGCCACCCTCCCCACGGCCGAATCGGGCCTCTACCAGAGGCCGCTCCGCGAGGCCGGGCTCGAGGTGGTCGAGGAGCCCGCCTGGCAGGAGCGCGTCACGGAGCTGATCGGCGCGGTCAAGGCGGGCGAGCCCGAGCGGGACCTGCGGCGCCCCTGGCGGGATCTGCTGGCGGAGATCCGCGGCGCCGGAGTCGACACCCTGGTGATCGGGTGCACCGATCTCCGGACGCTGGTGGAGGGAGGGACGGCCGGTCTGACGGCCGTCGATTCCTCCCTGTGCCTCGCCCGTGCGGTCGTCCGGCGGTACCTCGACGAGGCTTGACGGGTCCGGCGACGGATCGGTGAGCCGGGCGGCGGCCCGGGCCCGCGACACCCGTCACCCTCCCGCGGCCGTCGAGCTCAGCCGATCGAGTGCGTCCCGCAGCTCGATCGGGCTGGACCACTCGTCGAAGGTCGTCTCGCGCAGCGAGTCCAGGTCGACGGGGGGCGGATCCGACAGCCGCAGCACCGCGCGCCGGATGATCGCCAGGGAGTCGTCGCTGATCATGTGGTAGCTGTAGAGGCCCGCGAGCGCCAGGGCGTGGCGCCTGCGCTCGTCCGCCCCGCCGGCGGCGAGGCCCTCGGCCAGGATGTAGTCCGCGGCGCCGCGGAAGCTCAGCTCGACGGGGGAGAAGCGGACGCGGCGGCTCGCCTCCACCAGGCCGGCCTGGCCGAGGATCAGCGCCACGAGCTCGTTGCGGTCGAAGGGACCCAGGCCGGTGACGGTGCGCGCGGCGCCGCCCAGGAGCGGCTCGTCGGAGAGACCGACCAGGTTCCGCAGCAGCGGGTTGAACGAGATCAGCACGCCCACGGTCGCGCCCGCCGCGCCGGCGGTGACCGCCCACGGGAGGGAGACGCCGTCAACGGCCGACGCGGCCAGCCAGCCGGCGAGGCCGGAGAACAGCGCGACGCAGAGGAGGGACAGAACGGCTTGTTTCGACTTCATCGAGGGGTCTCCTTTCGGTGATGGGGAAGGGGGGGCGCGGATCGGGGGCCGAGTGGGGCCGGCGCGCGCCTCGATCGGGAAGCCACCCTTCGCTAGAATAAGGCTGTTCAGAGCATTCCGATGCGCTCCTCCCGCCATGAGCTCGAAGAACTCGTCCATCCCGGCGCGCCCACTCCCTCCGGACCAGGTCCGTGTCGAACGGGTCCGCGCCTTCGACCTCCACGAGCCGCTGCGCCTGGAGTCCGGCGCCGAGCTCGGGGACGTCCACGTGCAACTCGAGACGTACGGCCGGCTCGATCCTTCGGGCGCCAACGCCATCCTGGTCTGTCACGCCCTGACCGGTGACGCGCACGCCGCCACCCACGGGCAGGAGGGGACCACCGGAGCCCGGGCGGGGAGGAACGGGGTGCGCGAGGGCTGGTGGGCCGGGTTGATCGGGCCGGGCCGGCCTCTCGATCCCGACCGGCACTTCATCGTCTGCACGAACATCCTGGGGAGCTGCTTCGGCAGCACCGGCCCGGCGAGCCTCGATCCGGAGACCGGCCGGCCGTACGGCAAGGACTTCCCGCGGGTCACGGTGCGGGACATGGTCCGGGTCCAGCACCGGGTGCTCGAGATCCTCGGCGTGAAGAGGCTCGCCCTGGTGCTCGGAGGCTCCCTCGGAGGCATGCAGGCACTGGAGTGGGCGGTGACGTACCCGGACTGGGTCCGGGCGCTGGCGCCGATCGCCACCGCGTCCCAGCACTCTCCGTGGGCCATCGCCCTGAACGCGCTCAGCCGTCTCTCGATCATGAGCGACCCGGAGTGGAACGACGGGAGCTACCGTGTGCAGCCGGCGCGGGGCCTGTCGCTCGCGCGGATGGTGGCGATGGTCTCCTACCGGCACTACGAGGACTTCCGCCACCGCTTCGGTCGTGAGCAGGTGGAGCCCGGCCGCAGGAAGCGGTTCGACAATCCGTTCGAGATGCCCGACGGCTCCTTCCAGGTGGAGCAGTATCTCCAGTACCAGGGCAGCAAGCTGGTGGCCAGGTTCGACGCCAACTCCTACCTCTGCCTCAGCCGCGCGATGGACGAGCACGATCTGGCGCGGGGTCGCGGGAGCCTGCCCGACGTCCTGGCGTCGATCCGAGCGCCGACCCTCTGCGTGGGGATCGACACCGACCTGCTCTATCCGGTCGAGGAGCAGCAGGAGATCTGCCGGCACATTCCGCCGGCCGTCTACCGGGAGATCCGGTCCAGCAAGGGCCACGACGGCTTCCTCGTCGAGCTCGAGCAGCTCGGGGAGATCCTGGACGACTTCTTCGAGAGCGCGGACGTCGACTGAGGGCCTGCCGGGTCGGCGGACGGCAGACCGGGCTCGCCACGGCGGCGGCACGGTTCCGGCGATCGGTCGCAGGCCGGCTACCCTTCGAACCCGATCCGCAGGACGTCCGAGAGCACTCCCATCGCGGTCACGTCGACCCCGGCGCCGGGACCGGTCACCGACAACGGGCGGTCGGCGTACCGGTCGGAGTGGAACACGATGGCGTTGTCCGGCCCCTGGACCATCCCCAGGCTGGAGTTGCGCGACACGGCGACGGGACCCACCTCGATCCGGCCGGGGGCGATCCGGGCGACGTAGCGCAGCACCTCTCCCTTCGCGCGACAGGCTTCCACCCGGCGGGCGATCGGCTCGTCGATCTCCCGGCGCAGCCGGTCGAAGAGCCGTGGCAGCTCGAGGCCGGCGAAGGAGGAGTCCACGAGGCCGGTCAGCTCGACCGGCGTATCCTCCGTGGCGAGGCCGGAGAGACGCCCCAGGATCACCGCCTTGCGGGCGACGTCGGCTCCGGTCAGGTCGGCCGCGGGATCCGGCTCCGTGTAGGCCTTTTCGACCGCCCGGGCCACGGCCTCGGAGAACGTCCAGCCCTCCTCGAGCCAGGACATGAGACACGAGAGCGTGCCCGACAGGCAGCCTTCGATGCGGCGGACGGTGTCGCCCGTGAGCAGCAGCATGTCGAGGGTGTCGAGGACGGGGAGGCCGGCGCCCACGGTGGCCTCCCCCCGCAACCGCCGGCGGGCGGAGCGGGCCGCCTTGTCCACCTGGCGGAAGCCTCCGCCGTGGCCCGCGAGCGGCTTCTTGTTGGCGGTCACCACGTGACAGCCGAGCTCCAGCGCTTCGGTGAAGACCGGCTCCGCCTCGTCGGCGTCGGAGACGTCCACCAGGATCCGGCGGCCGCCCGACGGCCGTGCACAGGCGGCCCGGACCATCTGCGCGGCCGTGCCGTCCGCCACCGCGCCGGGGAGCGAGGAGACGGGCCGGCCGGCCTCCTTGAGGTCGATCAGCTCGGTCAGCGCGTGTCCGGCGTCGTGCTCGGAGCGGATCAGGTACCCGCTGCGATCGCAGATGGCGGAGATCTTCACCCGGAATCCCACCCGCCGTTCGAGCGCCGCGGTGCGTTCGGCCACGAGACCTCCCAGCCGCCGGCCGATGTTCCCCCAGCCGAGCAGGAACAGCTCGACGGTCGGCCGAGGGAGCGCGTCCTCCAGCGGGATCGATTCCGGGGCGGCGGTCTCGGGTGCGAGGATCGGCTGTCCCGCCTCTGGACCGGTTTCGACGAAGCTCTGGTGCAGGATCCTCACGACCCGATCCAGGTCCTTCTTGGGGAGGACCATCGTGATCGAGCGGGGGCTGGTGTAGAGCTCGACCACCTCCAGCTCGTGGTCCACCAGCACCTGGAGGGCCCGGGCGAGGGCTCCTTTTCGGGTCTCGTGCTCGAAGTTGACCAGGGTGGCCGCCCCCAGGGAATCGGAGGCCTCGACCGCGTCGCCCAGCCGGCGCCGCAGCTCGCGGCCGAAGGCGCCGACTCCCGGGATGTCCGAGGTGGAGATGTAGACGCGGGCCGCCTCCCCGCCCATGCTCTCGTTGAAGAACACGACCTCTCGAGAGCTCAGGACCTCCTGGAGCTCCCGGCGCTCGTCGGAGCTCAACCGCGCCCGGTCGAACCGCAGACGCAGGAGGTCGGAGCGCGAGGAGATGCCCACCTGCGACGGCCGGTGCGGCCGGAAGGCGAGGTCCCGGACGGGGAAGCGGCCGGAGTGGACGTTCGTGGCTCCCTCGGAGCTCGACGCCGAAGCCACGCGGATGTTGACGCCGTTGCGCCGGGCGAGCTCCACGGCCTCGCTCTTGAGCACACGGCTGCCCTGACGGGCGAGCTCCTCCATGCCTTCGTGATCGATCGAGGAGAGTCTCCGGGCGGTGGGCACCACCCGCGGGTCGGCGCTGAACACGCCCTCGACGTCCGTGTAGATCTCGCACCGCTCGGCATCGAGGGCCGCGGCGAGGGCGACGGCCGTGGTGTCGGATCCCCCGCGGCCCAGGGTGGTCGTGCGGTTCTGGGAATCGACTCCCTGGAAGCCGGCCACCACGACGATGCGGCCGCGCGCGAGCTCCTCGTGAATGCGCTGCGGGCGGATCTCGAGGATCGAAGCCTCCAGCGGAGAGTCGTCGGTCACGATTCCGCAGCTCGCGCCGCTCAGGCTGATCGCCTCCTCGCCGAGGCTCTGGATCGCCAGGGCCAGCAGCGCCGTGGACGCCTGCTCACCCGTGCTCAGCAGCACGGCCAGCTCCCGGCGAGACGGGTCCTCACAGAGCTCCCGACCCTGCTCGAGGAGCCGGTCGGTCTCGTCCCCCATGGCGGAGACCACGACCACCAGAGGACCGTGCTTCCGCCGATCTGCGACCACGCGCCGGGCCACCGCCCGGACGGCGTCGAGATCGGCGAGGGAGGAGCCGCCGTATTTCTGGACGACCGTCGGCCGTCGCTTCGGATCGCGCTGCTCCGGGGCCTTGCGGTCCCGGATCGGGTCGGAGGCGGTTGCCCGTGAGGCTCTCGCGTCGTCACGTCGCTCGCGTTCGAGATCCACGTTGTGTCGCATCCAGCTATCCTTTCTGTGACCGTTTGGATCCGTTGCCTGTCGCTCGCCCGCAGCGAACCTCCTGCTCGGGAGCACCACGACCGGAAGGTCGGTGGGCGGAGTCGGTTCGAAGGTCGTCCAGGAACTGGTCGATCTTGCTGCGATCGACGTTTTGCATGACCACCACGTGGGCTCCGTCCTTTTCGACCGCGAGCTGCCACTTCTCGACCACCGAGCTCCCGGGCCTCGACATCCAGACGATGTTGCTCCAGGGGTTCAGCAGCGCCTCGTATCCGAGGGATTGCAGACGTCGATGGAGGTAGCGGGCGTTGGCGAGGCAGTCCTCCACGTCCCGCTGGAGCCCTTCCTTGCCTTTCCGCTGCAGGGCGTACCACATCAAGAGAGGAGCCAGTCCGCACCGGGCGCCCAGGATGGTCGTGTCCTTCGAGCCGATGTACTCGATGTCCGTCTCCACGGCGCGCTGATGCCGTTTGCGGAGGAGGACGACCCCACAGGGCAGCGGCGTGCCCAGGAACTTGTGGCCGGAGATCGCGAGGCTGTCGATCGGCTTGGTGAAGTCGATCGCGGGCGCGCCGTCCATGAAGGGGAGCATCATGCCCGTGAGGGCGCCGTCGCAGTGGATGTAGAAGGTCTGGACGCCACGCCGCTCGAGGACCTCGAGCACCTGGTCGAGGTCGTCGATCGCGCCCTTGACCGTGGTTCCGACGCTGACGTTCACGATGGCGGGCCGTGACGGGTCCAGCTCCCGCTCCAGGCTCCGGTAGTCCATCTCGCCGGAGCGCTGGCTGGCGACCATCTTGAACGGCTGGCGCAGCATGCGGCACGCCTTGAAGACCGAATAGTGCGTGTCCCCACTGGCGTAGAGGACGGCGTCGGGGTGGCTCTGCGCCGCCACGTACAGGCCGTAGATGTTGCCCTCGGTGCCACCGGCCGTGACGTACCCCACGTACTCGTCCGGCTCCAGCTCGAAGAGATCGGCGAAGAAGGCCAGCACCTCCTTCTCGAACTTCCGCGTGTCGATCTTGCAGTTGGAGTCCGTGAACGGGTCCCCGAGATTGATCAGCGTGAAGCGGAGGAACCGGAGCAGCGGAGTGTAGTCGTGGTCGAGGTTGTAGGGGTAGCCCAGGTGATGCGTGGTCCGGACCCGCAGACGCTCGAAGAACTCGGAGAGCTCCTGATCGACGCGGTCGGACCCGATCGCCGAGATGGACGCGGCGTCGAACCTCCGGACGGTTCCCTTACCGTCTTCGAACATGGTCATTCCTCTCTTCCATGTGCGCTCGCTCCCGTCTCAGCCCGTCGAGCGGAGCGAGTCCCGTTCGGTTACTGGATGGCGTCGCCGCGCCCGAGTACGGCAGGCCTCGCCGAAGGCCCGGAACAGACGGAGGGACAGGGGATCCTCCGTGGCGAACCACTCCGGGTGCCACTGGACTCCCAGGGCGAAGCTCCGGCTGCGCCGTACGCTCACGGCCTCGATCAGGCCGTCCGGAGCCGTCGCCTCGACCACCAGGCCTTCGCCGAGCCGGCGGATTCCCTGTCCGTGCAGCGAGTTGACGACGGCGTCCTCGGCCCCCCAGATGCGCGCGAGGATCCCTCCCGGCTTCAGGTGGACCGGGTGGCGGGGGGCGTACTGGACGTCCCGGGGGCGTGACTCGTCCTCGCGGTGATCCGCGAGCCCTTCGACCTGGTGGACCGCCTGGTGGAGGGTGCCTCCGAAGGCGACGTTGAGCTCCTGCAGACCGCGGCAGATGGCGAGCAGGGGCACTCCGGCCCGGAGCACCGGCCGGATCAGAGGGATCGTGGTCGCGTCCCGAGCCGGGTCGCGGCGCGCGTCGGCCTCGGGGTCCTGGCCGTAGCGACGGGGCTCGATGTTCGATTCGCTGCCGCTCAGCAGAACGCCGTCGACGGCGCGCAGGAGGCTCTCCTCGTCGAGCTCCCCGCCCAGTGGCGGCACCACCAGGGGCAGCGCCCCCGCGGCCCGGACGACCGCCGTGACGAGGCGCGACCGGACCACGTCGAACAGCGCGGTACCGATCTCCGTCCGGCAACCGGAGATCGCCACCACGGGGCGTGGCGCGAGGCTGCTGTCGCTCCGCGTGGTCATGGCCGGCTCAGCTCGTCTCCAGGGCCTGGTCCAGGTCTTCCAGGAGATCGTCGATGTGCTCCAGGCCCACGGCGAGCCGCACCGATCCCGGATGGACGCCCGCTGCGAGCTGGTCGGCCTCCGAGAGCTGCGCGTGGGTGGTCGTCGCGGGGTGGATGGCGAGGCTGCGGGCGTCCCCGATGTTCGCCACGTGGTAGAAGAGCCGGAGCGACTCGATGAACTTGCGCCCCGCCTCGCGCCCCCCTTCGACCTCGAACTGGACCATCGGGCCGTAGCTCCCGTTCAGGTGGACGTCGGCCCGCCTCCGGGGCTCCCCCTCCATGAGGCCGGGGTAGACGACGCGCGCCACCTTCGGATGCCGGTGGAGGTGCCGGGCCACGGCCTCGGCGTTGGCGCAATGCGCCGGCATCCGCAGCGGGAGCGTTTCGAGACCCTGGAGCAGGAGGTACGCGTTGAGCGGGCTCAGGCACGGACCCAGGTCGCGGAGCAACGTCATCCGGGCCTTGAGGATGTACGAGCTGTCGCCGAGGGCCGTGTCGAGCTGGTCCACCACCTCGCTCCAGATCACGCCGCCGTGGCTCGGGTCCGGCTCGGAGAAGATCGGGAACCGGTCGGAGTCCTCGACCCAGTCGAACCGGCCTCCGTCGATCACCATCCCGCCGAGGGACGAGCCGTGGCCGCCGATGTACTTGGTGGTCGAGTAGACGACGATCGCGGCCCCGTGCTCGAAGGGGCGGCAGAGGAGGGGCGCCACGGTGTTGTCCATGATCAGCGGCACACCGAGCTCCCTCCCGATGGCCGCGACCTCTTCGATGGGAAAGACCTCCAGCTGGGGATTGGGGAGCGTCTCGGCGAAGTAGCACCGCGTCCGTTCGTCCGTCGCGCGGCGAAAGCTCTCGGGGTCTTCGGGGTCGACGAACCGCGTCTCGATGCCCATCCTCTCCAGGGTGTTGGCGAGCAGGTTCCAGGTCCCGCCGTAGAGCCCCGTGGAGCTGACCAGGTTGTCCCCCTGGGAGCACAGGTTGAGCACGGCGAGGAGCGTGGCCGCCTGGCCCGAGGCCACCGAGAGCGCGGCCGCGCCGTCCTCGAGCGCCGTCATGCGCGCCTCGAGAACCTCGCAGGTGGGGTTCATCAGCCTGCTGTAGGTGTTTCCGTCCTCCTCCAGGGCGAAGATCCCTTCGGCCTGGCCCGTGCTCTGGAACTCGTAGGAGGTCGTCTGGTAGATCGGCACCGACACCGCGTGGACCGCGTCGTCGCTGCGGTACCCGGTGTGGAGCACGATCGTCTCGGGATGTCGCCATCGTCGACTCATCTCAGGCCTGCCCCGACTCGATGGACTCACCGCCGAGGCGGACGGCGTCCGGGTGATTCTTGGAGAAGTAGTCGACGATCCGGCGCATGGCGGACGGCGCTCCGTCGGGGCCCGCCGTCCAGAGGCCGCCGGTCGCCTCGTCGATCCGGCGGTACTCCGGGTCCTGGAGCCGGATCTTCCGCGCCTTCCGTAGGTTCCAGA
>JASFUJ010000017.1:0-13974 GCA_050050355.1 Acidobacteriota bacterium | reverse complement strand
CGACCTGAACCACCGGATTCGATCCCACGGGGAGCGACGAGGAACGGAGAGCAATGGCGAAGGAAAAGAAAGCGAAAGGAAAGGGCCGGGCCAAGGGCGGCAAGAAGCGCGAAAAGCGCTCCGTGCCGCACGGGATGGCCTTCGTCCAGGCGACCTTCAACAACACCCACGTCTGCATCTCGGACCCGGAGGGCAACGTGCTCACCTGGTCCTCCGCGGGTCGGGTCGGCTTCAAGGGGTCCCGCAAGGGGACGCCGTTCGCCGCCCAGATGGCCGGCCAGAACGCCGGCCAGCAGGCCCGGGACTACGGGATGCGCTCGGTCGACGTCATGGTCAAGGGGCCGGGTGGGGGCCGGGAGTCCGCCGTGCGGGCGATCCAGGCGTCCGGTCTCGACGTCAAGTCGATCAAGGACGTCACGCCGATTCCCCACAACGGCTGCCGGCCCAGGAAGCGCCGCCGCGTGTGAGACGGAGCGATCCGGGCGCCGCCCGGTCGCGGGACGTCCGCACGGACCGTCGCGCGGCGGGGGGGCCTCGGGGCTCGCGTCATCCGTCGAGTGTGAAACAGAGTGGGGCCCCGAACGGCCCCGCAACCTACCGTCGTCCCGAGTCTGACTCTCCGTAGCGTCGGGGAGACGGCGGTGGAAGGAGAACGACAGTGGCACGTTACACCGGACCCGTTTGCCGGCTCTGCCGGCGCGAACGGATGAAGCTGTTCTTGAAGGGAGATCGCTGCTTCAAGGAGAAGTGCGCCGTGGAGCGGCGTGGATATCCGCCGGGCCAGCACGGCACGCGCCGGGGCCGCCGCGTCCAGGGGTACGGACTGCAGCTCCGGGAGAAGCAGAAGGTCAAGCGCCACTACGGCCTGCTGGAGAGTCAGTTCCGCGACTACTTCAAGGAGGCGGATCGGCGCAAGGGCATCACCGGCGAGAACCTGCTGGTGCTGCTCGAGACCCGGCTCGACAACATCGTCCACAGCCTGGGATTCGCCTCGTCCCGAGCGCAGGGGCGGCAGTTCGTGCGGCACGGGCACGTGTGGGTGGACGGCCGGAAGGTCACCATCCCCTCGTTCCAGGTCAAGCCGGGCCAGAAGATCTCCATCAAGGAAGCCAGCCGCAAGAACGATCTCATCCGGGCCAGCGTCGAGACCGCGCGCGGCCGCGGCGTCCCGGAGTGGCTGGAGCTCGACGCCGAATCCTTCAGCGGCACGATGCTGCGTTCACCCACCCGTGAAGACATCAAGCTCCCGGTCCAGGAGCAGCTCATCGTCGAGCTCTACAGCCGGTGAGGTCAAGGTCTAGAGAAGGAGCTCTTATGCTTTGGAAGGGTTTTCAGCGCCCCAAGCGGCTCGAGGTCGACCAGGAGAGCCTCACGCCGACCTACGGCAAGTTCATCGCCCAGCCGTTCGAACGGGGCTACGCCACCACCATCGGCAACGCCATGCGGCGGTGCCTGCTGTCGTCCATCGAAGGGGCGGCGGTCACGGCCGTCTACATCGAGGGGGTGCTGCACGAGTTCTCGTCCATCCCGGGCGTGGTGGAGGACGTCACCGACATCATCCTGAACCTGAAGCAGGTTCCGATCCGGATGCACAGCGAGGAGCCGAAGGTGCTCTCCATCGACGTGGAGGGACCGGGGACCGTCACCGCGGCCGACCTGTCCGGCGACCCGCAGATCGACGTCTTCGACCCGGACGTGCACATCGCCACCGTGAACGAAGAGGGGCACCTGAAGATGCAGGTCCAGGTGCGCCGCGCCCGGGGGTACGTGGCCGCGGAGCGCAACTTCGACGAGTCGATGGGCATCGGCTGGGTTCCGGTCGACTCGGCCCACAGCCCGATCCGCCGGGTCAACTTCAAGGTCGAGGCGGCCCGCATGGGCCAGATCACGGACTTCGAGCGCCTGGTCCTCGAGGTGGGCACCAACGGCACGGTTTCGCCGGAGGAGGCGGTCGGCCTGGGTGCCATGCTGCTCAAGGACCACCTGGCGATCTTCATCAGCGCCGAGGAGAGCCTGAAGGAGGAGCCGCAGGCCGCCGACAGCGAAGAGATCAGCTCCATGGACGCCCTGCTGTCGAAGTCGATCGACGACCTCGACCTGTCCGTGCGTTCGGCCAACTGCCTCAAGAACGCCGACATCCACACCATCCGGGACCTGGTGCGCAAGAGCGAGAAGGAGATGCTCGAGACCAAGAACTTCGGCAGGAAGTCCCTCGAAGAGGTCGAGGAGGTCCTGGCCAAGCTCGGCCTCGAGCTCAACATGGACGTGCCGGAGAAGCCGGTGTCCGCGAGCGCCTGACCGACGATCTAGGAGAGACACCATGCGCCACGCCGTCAGGAACCGGAAGCTGAGCCGGACCTCCGCACACCGTCACGCCCTGTTCCGCAACCAGCTCGCCTCCTTGATCGAGCACGGGCGGATCAGGACCACCCACGCCAAGGCCAAGGAGCTTCGCCGGGTGGCCGAGAAGGTGGTCACCCGGGCCCGCCAGGACACGGTCCACGCGCGCCGCATGGTGCGGCGCTGGGTGCCGAACCGGGACCTGGTCAAGAAGCTGTTCGACGACGTCGCCCCGCGGTTCGCCGACCGTCCGGGCGGCTACACCCGGATCCTCAAGCTCGGCCCCCGCACCGGCGACGCCGCCGAGATGGCGATCCTGGAGTTCGTCGACTACGACGAAGCCGGCAGCGGAGACTGATCTCGCGCCCGACCTCTACCGGTCCTCTCCCCTGGACCCGAAAAGGGGGGAGGGCGGACCTACTCCGCCCGCATCGACTCCGCCGGGTCGATCGCCGCGGCCGGTACCAGCGCTAGGCGCCCCGCCGTCGGGCCGATCGGCCAGGTCCACGCTCCGGTCGTCGCCGAGGGCACGCTCGTCGAACGCCTCGGTGCCCTCCCGACGGTCGGAGTGGTCGGGCGCCGAGACCGACGGCAGGGCAGGTCCATCGGCGGAGAGGTGTTCCTACCTGGGGCGGCCGCAGATTCCTCCGCGCCTCCCGTCGCCATCGCTCGTCCCCCTTTGTCGTCTGACCTGTAGTACCGGTCGAGGCGACGAAGGTCGCATCGCACGCATCGGATAGGCTGCGTTCCCATGAGAACGCCCACCAGAGCCGGCGAACCCGGCCCGTCCGGAGCGGAGGACGGTTCCGTCGCCGAGCAAATCACCGGGCTACTGGACGAGGCCGAGAAGCTCCTCGAAGCAATCAGGTACGACGAGGCGGTCCAGCGTGCTCGGCGCGCCGTGGAGCTCACGGAGGAGCACGAGTCCGTCTCTCCTGCGCTGCAGGCCGAGAGCCTGCTGGCCCTGGCATCGGTCCTCCAGGAGATGGGGGAGCCGCCTCGGGCGATGGTCCTCGCCGAGCAGGCGGTCGCCCTGTTCGAGACGGTCCCGGGGAGGAGCGGCGAGGAGGGAGTCGCCTCGGCCCTTTTCGTGTCGGGCCGGCTCGCCACGGATCTGGGAGACGGAGATCGCGCCGAGCGAGCGCTGCTGCGAGCGATCCGGATCGACGAGCAGCTCCACGGGGTGGATCACCCGGAGGTTGCGACGGATCTCTCCGCGCTGGGCTCCCTGTACGAGCGCCAGGGCCGCTTCGATGAGGCCGAGCGTGCCCTGGTCAGAGCACTCGAGATCGATCAGCGAGCCTTCGGTGACGAGCATTCCCGCACGGCCTCCAGTCGCTCCGATCTTGCCGTGCTGCTCATGGGCAGTGGTGACCCGGCACGGCTCGACCGTGCGGAAGAGCTCCTCTCGCGGGCCCTCGAGGTCCATCGCGAAGCACACGGGGAACGGCACCCTTCGGTGGCGACCGATCTGACCAACCTGGCCGGTCTGCGTGTTCTGCGCGGTGAGCACCGGTCGGCGGAGCCCCTCTTGCGTCGGGCCGTGGCGATCGATCGTGAGTTGTTGGGAGATCTCCACCCGGACTCGATCACCGGACTCGGCAATCTGGCATCTCTCGAAGCAGCCCTCGGCCGTCCCGAGGAGGCACTGGGCCGGATGCGGGAGGTCGCGGAACGAGACGCTCGACTGATCGAGCAGGTCTTTTCGGTCAGCTCGGAACGTCGTCGCAGCGACCTCGTCGACATCCTGCGGGAGCACCTCGAGGCGCTTCTGTCCCTGGTGGTGCGGCACCTGAACGATTCACCGGAGGCGGTCCGCCTGGCGTTCGAGCTGGTCGTGCGTCGCAAGGGCCTGGAGCTGGAGGCTCTGGCCATCGGCAAGAAAATCGTGACGGAGGGAGGCGACCCGTCGGCGGAGCGACTCGCGCGGGAGCTTCGCCAGGTCCGTCAGCGCCTGGCAGAGCTCGCACTGTCGCCGCGAGATGTCCTCGGTGACCCCCGAAGAAGAATGGAGGAGCTCGATGCCCTGGAGGCTCGGGAGGAGGAGCTGGAGACAGAGCTGGCACGATCCCTTCCCGGGGCGAAGCTAGAACGGGGGCTCCGCGGCGTCGACCGGGATCGCCTCGCGGCGCGTCTGCCGCCGGGTTCGCTGCTGATCGACCTCTTCCGCTTCCAACCCTTCGACGAGACCGCAACGCCGACCGCCGACGACGGCGCCTGGGAGAAGGCCCGCTACCTGGCGTTTCTGCTTCCGGCCGGCGCACCGGAGGGGCTTCGGATGATCGATCTCGGGGAGGCGGAGCCGATCGACACGGCAGTGGCCGCGCTCCGGAGGACTCTCGACCCCTGGGGCCGGCGCGACCCGAAGCCTCATCGCGCTCCCCGCCACCAGCCGGCGTCGCCGTCCGACAGCCGGCTCATCGAGGAACCGGCGCGGGAGCTCGCACGGAGGTCGGTCGTGCCCATGCTCTCGGTGATACCCCACGACGCTCCACGGGGCCGGCGCCTCCTGCTCTGTCCCGACGGGCCACTCGCCCTCATCCCATTCGAGGTGCTACCGGACGCTGCGGGTGGATTCCTGGCGGACCAGTACGACATCCACTATCTCTCCACAGCGCGGGATCTCCTGCGCCGCGACGGGCTGCGCGACGCTACTGGCGGTCGGCCGCTCGTGGTCGCCGATCCTGCGTTCGATCTCGGGGGAATCCCCTGGCAAAGGCCGTTCCGCGCGCTTAGAGGAACCCGGGAGGAGGGACGAGTCGTCGCGCGCCTCCTGGACGCCGAGCTCTGGATGGGGGCGGATGCCCTCGAAGCACGGCTCCAGCAGATCGCTTCGCCGACTGTCCTGCACCTCGCTACCCACGGATTCTTCTTCGTACCCGAGGACGTCGGATTCGGTGGTGAGCCCGTGGAGGATCCCCTGTTGAGGTCGGGTCTGGCGCTGGCGGGTGCCAACATCCGGCTCCGGGGGGAGCCACTGCCGCGGGAGGCTGGTGATGGTCTGCTGACGGCAAAGGAGGTCACCGGACTGGACCTGCGGGGGACACGGTTGGTGGTGCTGTCAGCGTGTGAAACTGGTCTCGGCGACGTGCGGGACGGGGAAGGCGTCCTGGGGCTACGACGCGCCTTCACCCTTGCCGGCGCCGAGAACCTGGTGATCAGCCTCTGGCCGGTGCCCGACGCGGAGACGCGGCTCCTGATGGAAGGCTTCTACCGTCGATTGATCGAAGGCCAGAGTCCCGCGGACGCACTGCGCGGAGCACGGCTCGCCCTCCGCGAACGCCATCCGGACCCGAGTTTGTGGGGAGCGTTCATCTGCGTGGGGTGGGCGCCGGGACCATCGGCTGAGCTGCCAGCGTAGAGGCCGAGACGAGCACGTTCAACTCACCGCTGGAAGACTTCCTCCGCGGGGACACCGGAGTCACCCTCGCGCTCCATGGCGCGATCGCGGCGCTCGGCTTCTTCCAGCCACTCCCGGGCGATCGTGGGGTCCAGCTCGCGGGTCTCCTGGAAGCTCTGGAGAAGCCGCTGCATCAAGTGGACCCGGGCTTCGTTCGGGAGCTTCAGGACCTCGTCTTCGAGCTGTTCGAGTGCACGGGGCATGGCGGTGCGTCTTCCTGGAGTCAGGATAGCAGACGCCGGTGTAGGAGCACCTCGTGCGTTCCTGCCGGAAGCCCGCTGGTCCTCAGCCGCCCGGGTAGATCAGCCGGACGGCGAAGACCAGGATCGGCTGGAAGATCGGCCAGAAGATGCGCCAGGCGATGAGGAGGCCGGCGAGGCCGATGGCCGGGTGGCGCAGGGCGTTGCGGTAGCGGATGGCGAGCTCGTCGCTCATCACCAGGGGGAGGGCGCCGCTGCCGTCCATGGGTGGGAGGGGCAGGAGGTTGAAGACCAGCAGGATCAGGTTCAGCAGGAAGAAGACGGACAGGAAGGTGGCCGCTGCGGTCGGGCCGGGGCCGGCCGGGCCGCCGAAGGCGTCCGGGGCGGCCCGGACGAGGGCGTCCAGCGTCCTGCCGGGCGTCGCGACGAACCAGCCGGCCTCGACGCCGAGGCGGATGGCGACGCCGGCGCCGAGCGCCAGCACCAGGTTGGCGGCGGGCCCGGCCAGGGCCATCAGCCCGGAGCGCTTCGGGTGCCGGTCGGCCCAGGCCGGGTCGTAGGGGGCGCTCGCCCAGCCGAGCATCCAGCCGGACAGCGCGAACAGCAGGATCGGAACGACCACCATCCCGAACGGCTCCCGCCGCACGTGGGGGAGCGGATTCAGGGTGACCTGCCCGCCGTGGTAGGCGGTCGGATCCCCCATGCGCAAGGCGGCCCAGGCGTGGGCCGCCTCGTGCAGGGTGGTGGAGAACAGGAAGGCCACGTACCAGACGAGGCCGACGGCGAGGGTGTGCTCCAACTGAGAGCTCCTGGTCCGGTTCGTGACGAGTGACCGAGTCGCCGCCGGACTCTAACCGCCCTCCTCTTTGGCCTGCTCGGCCTCCTGGATGATCTTCTCCTGGAGCTGCTTCGGCACCTCGT
Organism: Acidobacteriota bacterium; assembly: GCA_050050355.1. Lineage (GTDB taxonomy): Bacteria > Acidobacteriota > Thermoanaerobaculia > Multivoradales > DATKCC01 > JASFUJ01. The sequence continues at coordinate 7,113 of JASFUJ010000017.1, read as the reverse complement.
CGTAGTGGGAGAACTCGATGTGGAAGCTCGCCCGGCCCTGGGTCATGGAGCGGAGCGATGGGGCGTAGTCCAGCATCTCCGCCATCGGCACGGTGGCCTTGATGAGCTGGGTGCCGTTGCCCGCGCCGGCCTCCATGCCCTGGGGGCGGCCGCGGCGCTGGGAGAGGTCGCTCATGATGTCGCCCGTCATGTCGTCCGGCGCGGTCACCTCCACCAGCATGATCGGCTCCAGGATGGTCGCCGAGGCCCTGGTCATGGCGTCCTTGAAAGCCAGGGAACCGGCGATCTTGAACGCCATCTCGGAGGAGTCCACGTCGTGGTACTGGCCGTCGATCAGGCGCACCCGGAAGTCGACCACCGGGAAGCCGGCCAGGTAGCCCTTGGCCCGGGCCTCCTGGATGCCCTTCTCCACGGCGGGCCGGTAGGTCTGCGGAATCGAGCCGCCGAAGATCTCGTCCAGGAACTCGAAGTCGCCGCCCCGCGACAGGGGCTCCATCTTGATCTTGCAGTCAGCGAACTGGCCGCGCCCGCCGCTCTGCTTCTTGTGCCGGCCGTGGCCGTCGGCGGGCCGCTTGATGGTCTCCCGGTAGGGCACCTTCGGCTGGTGGAGCAGCACGTTGACCTTGTAGCGCTCCTTCAGCTTGGCGACCGCGATCTCGATGTGGAGCTGGCCGGCGCCGGAGAGCAGGTACTCGTGGGTGTCCGGGTCGCGGCTCACGTGGAGGGTCGGGTCCTCCTCCGTCAAGCGGCTCAGGGCCTCCCCGATCTTCTCCTCGTCCGCCTTGGACTCCGGCTCCACGGCGAACGCCATGGCCGGCTCCGGAACGTCGATCCACGCCAGGCGTACGGGCCGGTCCTTGGCCGCCAGGGTGTCGCCGGTCGCGGTGTTCTTGAGCTTCGCCACGCCGCCGATGTCCCCGGCCACCAGCGACGGCACGGCCTCGCCGTTCTTGCCCTCCATGTGCATGAGCGTCCCGACCTTGCCGGTGTCTTCCAGGCGGCTGTTCCAGGCGCTGGAGTCGGACGCCAGCGTGCCGGAGACCACCCGCAGGAGCGAGATCTTCCCGGACAGGGGGTCGCCGGTGGTCTTGAACACCAGGGCCGCGAACGGGGCCTCCGGGTCGGCGTCGAGCCCGAGCTCCTCGTCGCCCAGGGTGGTCGCCGGGAACTGCCGGTCGGCCGGCGAGGGGAGCTCGTCGACCAGCAGGTCCAGCAGGCTCGAGGCGCCGATCATGTGGAGGTCGGAGCCCATGGTCACCGGGAACAGCTCGCGCTGGCGGATTCCCGCGGCGAGGCCGGCCTCGAACTCCTCCTGGGAGATCTCCCCCTCCTCCAGGTACTTCTCCATCAGCTCCATGTCGGACTCGGCCACCACCTCCATCAGCCGCTCGCGCCATTCGGCGACCGTGTCGGCCAGGTCGGCCGGCACGTCGGACTCCTCGGCCTTGCCGTTCCCGTCCCGCTCGAACCGGTAGGCCTTCTCGTGCACCAGGTCGACCACCCCATCGAACTCCTGCTCGGCGCCGATCGGGATCTGGATCGGCAGCGCGGTGCGGCCGAACCGGGTCTGCAGCGCCTCGACCACCCGGTCGAAATCGGCCCGCTCCCGGTCCATCTTGGTCAGGCGGAAGACCAGGGGCAGCTCCATCTCCTCGGCGGTGGCCCAGACCTTTTCGGTGTTGACCTCGATGCCGGCCACCGCGTTGACGCACAGGACGACCGAGTCGGCGGCCCGCATGCCGGCGCGGGTCTCGTTGAAGAAGATGCCGTAGCCGGGGCAGTCGAGCAGGTTGACCTTGTGCTTGCGCCAGGGGGCGAAGGCGGTCGACAGGCCGATGGAGATTCCCCGTTCGATCTCCTGGGAGTCGAAGTCGGTCACCGTGTTGCCGTCATCCACCTTGGTCTGACGCGAGGTAGCTCCACTGGTGTAGAGGAGCGCGCTGACCAGCGTCGTCTTCCCGGTGTCACTGTGTCCGGCGACGGCCACGTTGCGGATGCGCTGGGGGCTCTCCACCTGCATACCTGAGGTCTCCTTGGTGTGGAATGTTCGGGAGTTGCTCGTTGAATCCAGAGGTGTCTCGAGTCCGGACGGGGCTCCGACGTAGTCGGACCCGGTCGGGCTCGGGGGGATCGGGACGCTTGTCAGGGTGCTCGAATATACCACAGGGGCGGCCCGGACCGGGGTCGGTCCGGGCCTGGACCGCCATCCTGTCGAGGACTGCTAAAATCAACAGCCCGCTCCCGTGGGAGCCGGCGCGGACAGGACCGCGCGGGCTCCCGGAGCGCTGAACCGGTCATGCCGATCGAAACGCCCACGCACCTCGGCCGCTACGAGATCCTCGACGAGATCGGTCGGGGAGCGATGGGGGTGGTCTACATGGCCAAGGACCCGCTGATCGGGCGGCTGGTGGCGCTCAAGACCTTCCGCGCGGGCAGCGCCCTCCAGGGGCGGGACCTCGAGATGTTCCGGGAGCGCTTCATCCGCGAGGCCCAGAGCGCCGGGATCCTGTCGCACCCGAGCATCGTGACCATCCACGACGTGGTCGAGGCGAGCGAGGAGGGCGTCACCTTCATCGCCATGGAGTACGTGCGGGGGACCAACCTCAAGGACGTCCTCCGCACCGAGGGGCGGCTCGGGCTGGAGGAGGCCGCCCACATCGTCGGCGAGGTGGCCGAGGGCCTCGAGTACGCCCACTCCCGGGGGGTCGTCCACCGCGACGTCAAGCCCGCCAACATCCTGCTCACCGAGGACCGCCGGGTGAAGCTGACCGATTTCGGGATCGCCCGGCTCGGGACCTCGAACCTGACCCACGACGGTCAGCTCCTCGGCACGCCCAACTACATGGCCCCGGAGCAGATCCGGGGCGAGGCGGCGGACCACCGGGCGGACGTCTTCTCCCTGGGCGTCGTGCTCTACGAGATGCTCACCGGCGAGAAGCCCTTCCAGGGCGAGAACGTGACGGTGGTGACCCACCGGATCGCCTACGAGGCGTTCATCCCGCCGGAGCGCCACGGCTCGGAGCAGCCGGAGCCGGTGCAGAAGGTGATCGACCGGGCCCTCGCCAAGGACCCGGACGAGCGCTTCCCCAGCGTCGCGGAGATGGCGCGGGGGCTGCGGGAGGCGATCCAGGAGGTCCGGAACCAGGAGCTGCTGAACGAGACCCAGGAGATCCCGGAGGCTCCGCCGCCCGGCGAGGCCGAAGACACGGGCCCGGACACCGGCCGGGGAACGGCGGACGGGGCCGAGGTCGGAGCCGGCTCCGGAGCCCGGGCCCCGGGCAGGGAGGCCGTCGCCCGCGTCCGGACGGCCGCCGCCGCGGCCGGAGCCGGCCTGTGGCGGCTCGCGCGCCGCTCGCTGCCCTCCTCCCTCGAGCGCCCGCCGCTCCGCCGGCTCCTGCTGGTGACGGTGGCGACCCTGGTCGTGGCCGGCGGCGCCGCGGGGCTGGTCTCGCTCCTGGTCCGCCCGAGCGATGAGCCCCCGTCCTGGCGGAGGCCGGATCCGATCCACGAGCAACGCCTCCGGGTGCGGCCGGTCCTGCGGCAGGCCTCGGCGGCCCTGAAGGCCGGGCAACCCGAGGTCGCCCTCGACCTCTACCGGGCCGCCGAGGGGCTGGCTCCGGACGTACCCGGCATCGCCGAGGATCGCCGCCGCGCCGAGCGCCGGGCGACGGCGGGCACCCGGGAGACGGAGCGCGCCGAGCAGCTGGCGGAGATCCTGACGACGGCGGAGGAAGCCGTCCAGGCGGAGCGCTGGGAGGATGCCCGGAGCGCCGCCGGGGAGGCGCTCGCTCTCGAAGCCGGAAACGAGCGCGCGGTGGCCATCGTGGCCGCGGCGGACGAGGCGCTCGAGCGGCAGGCCCGGCAAGCCCGCCGGCCGCCGCCGCCGGCTCCGGAGCCCGAGGAACCGGAGCGGGCGGATCGGATCGCCGAGCCCGCGGCGTCCGCGCCCGCACCGGCGGTCGCCGAAGAGGAGGCCGCCGAAGCCCCCGCGGCGCCCGGCGGCGACGCCGAGCTGGCCCTGGACTTCTTCACCGCCTACCCCGAGGGCGTGTTGACGGTCTATCTGGAGGACAGCCAGCTCCTGAGCGAGCCGTTCCGGTTCTATCGCCGGGAGCGGTTCTTCCGGGAAGGGACGTCCGGGACGATCCGCAACGCCTACCGGGTGCCGTCGGGAGCCGCCACCCTCCGCATCCTCCTGGCGCGGCCCGACCGTCCGACCCTCACCCGGGTGCTCCAGGCCAACTTCCCCCCGGGTACCACGCGCCGCCTCGTGATCCGTCTGGAGGACGGACCCGAGCTCACCGCGCGTCTGGAGTGACGATCTCCAGCTCGCCGAGACCCTGGAGCTGAGGCGCCAGCTCCGCCGCCGGCCCGACCGCGATCACCGACGTCCGGTCGGGGTGCAGGTGGGCCCGCGCGACCCGCAGGATCTCCTCCCGGTCGACCGCTTCGAGCCGCGCCAAGTAGCGCTCGGGGGTGTAGTGATCGTCGGGCAGGTCGTAGACCACCAGGTCGCCCAGGTGGTACACGATGTCGCCGACGGTCTGCAGGTTGTAGGGGAAGATGCCCAGGAGGTAGCTCTTGGTGTCCCGCAGCTCCTTCTCGCCGACCGGCTCCTGGCGCAGCCGCTCGAGCTCGGAGAGCACCGCGCGCACGGCCAGCCCGGTGCCCTCGTTGGCCACCGCCGTGCCGACCAGGAAGGGTCCCCGGCCGAGGCGCGGCACGAAGCGGCTGGAGACGCCGTAGGTCACCCCGTGCCGTTCCCGGAGGACCAGGTTGATCCGGCTGGTGAACTTGCCTCCGAACAGGGTGTTGAGCACGGCGAGCGGGGTCCAGTCCGGGTGCGTGCGCGGCACCGCCGCGTGGCCCATGCGGAGCTCGGTCTGCGGCGAGCCGGGGCGGTCGATCACCCGGATCCGCACCCGGTCGCGGTCCGGCACCTCCGGCTCCGGGACCTCCGCGGCCGGCGGGGACTCGATACCGCCGAAGCGCCGGCGGACCGCCCGCTCCAGGACGGCCGGATCCACGTCGCCGACGGCGAGGAGCGCGGCGTTCCCGAGCCGGTAGCGCTCCCGGTAGAAGTCGACCACGTCCCGGCGCCGGACGGAGCGGATCCCCTCCGGCGTCCCCGCCAGCGGATGGGCGTAGATCGACCCGCCGTAGACGGCGCGGAAGAAGTGGTCGATCGCCACCAGGCCCGGACGGTCGTGGCGGCGCAGCAGGTCCGTGAGCCGGTTGCGGCGGGAGCGCTCCAGCTCCTCCTCGGGGAAGCTGGGCCGCATGGACACCTCGGCGAGCAGGTCCAGCCCCTCGTCCAGGTCGTCGGCGAGCACCCGCACGGTGGTGGAGGCCACGTTCCAGTTCGCGCCCGCGTCCAGATGGCCGCCGAGATGCTCGATCCGGGCCGCGATCTCCAGGGCGGTGTGCTCCTCGGTGCCCTCCTCCAGGAGCCGGTTGACGAACGTCGCCAGCCCGGGCCGGTCCGGCCCGGCGAAGCGGCCGCCGGCGGGGAACAGAAGCTGGAGCTCGACCACGGGAGCGGCGCGCACCCGCGCCGGGAGCACCGTCAGGCCGTTGGCCTCGGTCCGGCGGGTGAACTCGGGGAACCGGTAGGTCTCGATCGGATCCGGCTCCGGAGCCCGGCTCCGGTCGACCCGGTTCGCCGTCTTCGCGTCCCGGCTCACGATTCCTCTCCGCCGGATCGACCGGATCGACCGGATCGACCGGATTGGGGCACCACGGTCACCACCGCGCGCCCGCCGTCGATCAGGTGGGCTCGGGCGAACGCGCGGACGTCCTCGGGGGTGACCGCGGCGTAGCGGGCCGCCTCCGCGAAGGCGCGGGACGGATCGTCGAAGAGGGTTGCGCACTGGGAGATGAGATCGGCGCGGGCCTGGAGCGTCTGGAGGCTCTCGTACAGGTTGTAGAGCACACGGTTCCGCGCCCGCTCCAGGTCGTGCTCCGCCGGCCCGTCCGTGGCGATCCGCTCCAGGTGGGCCAGGATCTCCTCCTCCACCCGGTCGATCCGCCGGCCGGGGTTGCCGGTGGCGATCAGCGCGAAGGTGGCCGCGAGCTCCGTCGGCAGCACGAACCCCGCCACGTGGCGGGCGAGCTCCCGGCGATAGACCAGGTCCTCGTGGAGCAGGCTGGACTTCCCCGTGGTGAGGATCTCCGAGAGCAGATCGGCCGCGTACCACTCCGGCTCGCCATAGGGCGGGGCCTGGTAGGCCATGTAGACGCGGGGCAGCCGCACGTCGTCGGCCAGCCGGTCCCGCCGCTCGCCGCGGAACCTCGGGTCGGGCGGGTCCAGGGGAGCGCGTTCGGGCCGCTCGCCCGCGGCGGCCGGGCCGATGGGCCCGAACCAGCGGTCGACCCGTTCCAGGGCGTCGTCCGGGTCGAGCCGTCCGGCCAGGGTGAGCACCGCGTTGTCCGGGGTGTAGTGGGTCCGGAAGAAGCGCCGCACGTCTTCCAGGGTCGCCGCCGCGATGTCGTCCATGTACCCCATCACGGGCCAGTGGTAGGGGTGGTCCCCCGGATAGAGGAGCTCGGAGAGGCGCTCGAGCGCGCGGCCGTAGGGCTGGTTGTCGACCCGCTGGCGGCGCTCGTTCATCACCACGCTGCGCTGGGTCTCCAGCTTCCGGGAGTCCAGCCCCGGGAGGAAGTAGCCCATGCGGTCCGACTCCAGCCAGAGCCCCAGATCCATGTGGCGGGACGGCAGGGTGACGAAGTAGTTCGTCCGGTCGTACCAGGTGGAGCCGTTGGCCACGCCCCCCACCTGCTGGATGTGGCGGAAGAAGTCGGTGCCGGAGACGTGCTCGCTCCCCTGGAAGAGCATGTGCTCGAACAGGTGGGCGAACCCGGTCAGGCCGGGCCGCTCGTCCTTGGAGCCGACGTGGTACCAGATGTTGAGGGCGACCAGAGGGAGCCGGCGATCCGGGTGCAGCACCACCCGCAGGCCGTTGTCGAGCCGGTGCTCGATCAGCCCCTCGCCGGGCGGACCTCCGCCGTGCGGCCGGGCGCGGGGCCGCTCCTCGCGCTCTCCGGCGCGGACGGACGACATGGGATCGGTCTGGGTCATGAGTGACTGCGGTGGCGCAGTGTAGCAGGATTGGG
>JASFUJ010000016.1:0-13992 GCA_050050355.1 Acidobacteriota bacterium | reverse complement strand
TTGGAGCAGGCCTACAAGGCCCCGTTCCCGGCCGTCGACGAAGAGACCCTCGCGGGCGGCCTGTCCAACACCATCGCCGGCAGGATCTGCAACCACCTGGATCTCGGGGGCGGGGGGTACACCGTGGACGGGGCGTGCGCCTCGTCGTTGCTGGCCGTGGCCCACGGCTGCTCGGCCCTGGCGGTGGGCGACCTGGACGTGGCGCTCGCCGGGGGCGTGGACGTGAGCCTGGACCCGTTCGAGCTGGTGGGGTTCGCCAAGACCGGCGCCCTGGCCGAGGACTCGATGCGGGTCTACGACGCCCGCTCCGGCGGCTTCTGGCCCGGTGAGGGCGCCGGGGCGGTGGTCCTGATGCGGCTCGAAGACGCCGTGGCGTCGGGACACCCGGTCCGCGCGGTCATCCGCGGGTGGGGGATCTCCTCCGACGGCAGCGGCGGCATCACCCGGCCGAACGTCGAGGGTCAGGTCCTGGCGCTGCGCCGGGCCTACCGACGCGCCGGGTTCGGCGCCGACACCGTCGCCTACTTCGAGGGGCACGGCACCGGGACGGCCGTCGGAGACGCCACGGAGCTCCGCGCCCTGTGCGCCGTCCGTCGTGGGGCCCGTACCCGGTCCTGCGTCGGCTCGATCAAGGCGAACATCGGTCACACCAAGGCGGCCGCCGGTCTCGCCGGTCTCCTCAAGGCGATTCTCGCCGTCCAGCGCCAGGTGATTCCGCCCCACACCGGGGTGGAGGAGCCCCATCCGGAGCTGCTCGCGCCCGAGGCGACCCTGCGGCTCGCCCGGACGCCGGAGCTCTGGCCCGCGGAGATGCCTCTGCGAGCCGCCGTGAGCGCCATGGGGTTCGGCGGCATCAACAGCCACGTGGTGCTGGAGAGCCCGGTGACCGAGCGGCGAGCCCGCCTGAGCCGGGTCGAGCTCACGCTGGCGCGAACCCCCCAGGACGCGGAGCTCTTCCTGTTCACGGCGCCGGGGCCCGCGGAGCTCCGCGAGCGGGTGGAGAGCCTGGTCGAGCGTGCCCGGGGCCTGTCCCTGGCGGAGCTCTCGGACTTCGCGGCGAGCCTGGGCACGACCCTGGAGCCGGAGGGCGCCGCCGCCCCGGTCCGCGCCGCGGTGACGGCGTCGACGCCGGACGAGCTGGCGGAGCGCCTCGGCCTCCTGGCCCGCGGTCTCGCCCCCGAGGGAGCCGACGACCGGCTCGAGGGCGGCCGCGTCTCGACCGGGGTCTGGTGGAGTGTCCACCGGCGGCCGGCGGCGGTCGGTTTCCTGTTCTCGGGTCAGGGGTCCCCGACGTACGCGGAGCTCGACGGCGGGGCCCTGAGGCGTCGGTTCGGCGACCCGGGCTCCTTCGGCCGGGAGCTGCTCCGGACGATCGATCCCGACGGGGAGCTGCCCGGAGCCGGAACCCGCGTCGACACGGCGGTGGTCCAGCCCCGTATCGTCGCCGCCTCGCTCGCGGGCCTGTCCGCCCTGGAACGGCTCGGCGTCGGAGCCGCAGCCGCGGTGGGCCACAGCCTCGGTGAGCTGACCGCCCTCCACTGGGCCGGGGTGATGAGCGGCGAGTCCCTGCTCCGCCTGGCGGCGGCCCGGGGGCGGGCGATGGCGGACGAAGGCCATCCGGGCGGGGCCATGGCGGCGCTGGAGGCGAGCGCCGAGGAGGTGGCGGGGTGGCTGGAGGACGGCGTCGTGATCGCCGGGCTGAACGGACCCCGGCAGACCGTGATCTCCGGAGAGGCCGCGGCGGTGGAGGCCATGGTGGAGCGGGTGCGCGCGGCCGGCCGGACCGCGACCCGGCTCCGGGTCTCCCACGCCTTCCACTCGCCCCTGGTGGCGGACGCCGCGACCCACCTGGCCGAGGCGCTGGAGTGCGCGAGCTTCCGTCCGGTGTGTCGCCGGGTCGGCAGCACCGTCACCGGATCGGTCCTCGAAGCCGACGCGGCGGTGGACCGGCTGCTGCTGCGCCAGCTCACCAGCCCGGTGCGCTTCGTGGACGCCGTCCGGGCGGTCGAGGCGGAGGTGGACCTCTGGATCGAGGTGGGCCCCGGAGACGCTCTCTCGGGCCTCGTCGGCCGGTTCTCCGACCGACCGGCCGTGTCCCTCGACGCCGGGTCGGACAGCCTCCGCGGTTTCCTGGAGTCGGTCGGAGCCGCCTTCGTCCTCGGGGCCCCCGTCGGCGTCCGGGAGCTCTTCGCCGACCGGTTCACCCGCCGTCTCGATCCCGACCGCTCCCCCAGGTTCCTGACCAGCCCCTGCGAGGAGGCACCCCGACTCCGGACGGCGATCTCCGCGCTGGTGCCCACGGCGGCTCCGGCGGCCGGCGACCGTGCGGAGCCGTCGCCGGAAGCGGCTGGAGACGCCGTCGAGGAGCCGCTGGAGCTGGTGCGCCGGCTGGTCGCTCGCCGGGCCGAGTTGCCGGCGGACATGGTCTTCCCGGAGAGCCGGCTGCTGAGCGACCTCCACCTGAGCTCCATCTCGGTCGGTCAGGTGGCCGCCGAGGCGGCGGATCGTCTGGGGATCGAGGCGGTCGGTGCGCTCGGGGAGCTCGCGGACGCCACGATCTCGGAGGTCGCCGAGACGCTCGTCCGTCTCGGAGAGGGCGCCTCGCCGACGGTCGCCGAGGAGGTTTCCCCGGAGCCTCCCGGCGTCGACACCTGGGTCGCTGCCTGGGTGGTGGAGCCGGATGAGCGGGCGCTGCGGCCCGGGCCTCCGGCCGACGGGGGAGGGAGCTGGGAGGTGGTGGCGCCGGAGGATCACCCCCTGGTCCGATCCCTCGGCCTCGAGCTGGGCCGTGGAGCGCCCGGTCCCGGGGTCGCCCTCTGTCTCCCCCCGGAGCCCGACCCGGGCAGTATCGAGCTCTTTCTCGACGCCGCCCGGCGGCTCGGACGGTTGCGTCCCGGGGGCCGATTCCTGTTGGTCCACCACGGGGTGGGGGGCGGCTTCGGGCGCTCGCTCCACTTCGAGATGCCCGACGTGGCGGTCTGTGTCTGCGGCGTTCCCCCGGGGCATTCCCGCTCGTGCGACTGGATCGTCGACGAGGTGCGGGCCGCCACCGTCGGGTACCGCGAGGTGAGCTACGCCGAGGACGGGCGGCGGCTGGTCCCGGCGCTGCGGCCGCTTCCCGCCCTCCCCGCCGGGGAGCCGGTCCTCGGGTCCGGGGACGTGCTGGTGGTGACGGGCGGTGGCCGGGGCATCGCCACCGAGTGCGCGGCGGCGCTGGCGCGCGGGACCGGGACGCGCCTGCTGCTCCTGGGACGCTCCCGTCCCGAGGCGGTGCCGGAGCTCGGCCGGAACCTCGAACAGATGAGGGCCGACGGGATCCGCCACCTGTACGTTCCCTGTGACATCACCGACCCGGCCGCGGTGCGCGAGGCGCTCGAGCGGAGCCGGGCGGAGCTGGGGCCGGTCACCGCCGTCCTGCACGGGGCCGGGATCAACGCGCCGGCGTTGATCCCGGACCTCGAGCCGGAGACCTTCCGGCGGACCTGGAGCACCAAGGTCGACGGAGCGAAGAACCTCTGGTCGGCTCTCGACACCGAACGGGTCCACTGCTTCGTGAGCTTCGGTTCCATCATCGCGCGCGTCGGCATGGCGGGCGAGGCGCACTACGCCACCGCCAACGAAGGGCTGGCCGCGTGGATGGAGAAGACCGCCGGCGAACACCCCGAGTGCCGCTTTCTGACCATCGAGTGGTCGGTCTGGTCCGGGGTCGGCATGGGCGAGCGTCTCGGGAGGGTCGAGGATCTGAGCCGTCGCGGAGTCATGCCGATTCCCCCGGACGAGGGGATCCGCTGGCTCCGGAGCCTGTTGGCCGGAGGCGCCACCGGTCGCGTCGTCGTGGCGGGTCGCTTCGGCCGGCCCGACACCTTGGAGCTCGCCCGGGACGCCCTTCCCCTGAGGCGCTTCCTGGAGTCGCCCCGGGCCGTCTACCCGGGGGTCGAGCTGGTGGTCGACACCACGCTTTCCGCCGAGACCGACCCCTACCTGGTCGACCACGCCTATCGCGGAGAGCTCCTCTTCCCGGCGGTCCTGGGGCTCGAGGCGATGGCTCAGGTGGCCATGGCCCTGGTGGGGACGGACCGGGTCCCGGTGTTCGAGGACCTGCGCTTCGATCGCCCCGTCACCGTGGACGCGGAGGGCAGGACCACCGTCCGGGTGGCGGCCCTCGTGCGGGATCCCGGACGGGTGGAGGTGGTCGTCCGGAGCCGATCCTCCGGCTTTCGGGCGGATCACTTCCGCGCTCTCCTCCGGTTCGACCGGGACGAGCGGGCGGTCCCCGCTCTGGCGCAGCCCGAGACACCTCCCCTGGCGCTGGACCCCGTCCGGGACCTCTACGGCGGGGTGCTGTTCCACGGGGGCCGGTTCCGGCGCCTGCAAGGGTACCGGCGGCTGCGTGCGACCGAGTGTCTGGCGGACATCTCGCCGGACGGGTCGTCCCGCTGGTTCGGCGCCTACCTTCCCGGAGATCTCGTGCTCGGGGATCCGGCCGCGAGGGACGCCGCCATCCACGGCATCCAGGCGTGCATCCCCCACGCGACGGTGCTCCCCCTCGGCGTGGACCGGGTGGTGGCCGGAACGCTCGACGGGAGGTGCGCCGTCCGCGCCGCCGCGGTGGAGCGCAGCCGGGAGGGTCCGACCTTCGTCTACGACCTCGAGATCACCGACGCCGAAGGCCGCCTGTGCGAGCGCTGGGAGGGGCTCCGCCTGCGCGCGGTCGATCGGGCTCCGGAGCCACCGTCGCTGGCCCGGCCGTTGCTCGGACCCTACCTGGAACGGCGACTCGGTGAGCTGGCTCCCGACGCGATGCTCCGCGTCGCCCTCGACCTGGGGTCGGACGACGACGGCCTGTCCGACGCCGACCGCGTGCTCGGAGAGGTGGTGGGCAACGGCACCCTCGTCCGGGCGGGAGCGGACGGCGAGGGGGCTCGCCGAGATGGGCTCGAGACGGCCTGGGCCTGTGCCGGTCCCCTGATGCTCGCCGTCGCCTCCCGTGGCTCGGTCGATTGCGATCTTCGACCGATCGAGAAACGGCCGGCCGCGTCCTGGGAGGAGCTCCTGGACCGGGATCGGCTGGCTCTCGCCGGACGGATCGCCGCGGAGGCGGGAGACGACTTCGACACCGCCGCGACCCGCGTCTGGACCACCACCGCGTGCCTGGACAGATCCGGCGGGATCCGCGAAGGAGCCCTCGGAGTGGGAGCCCGGACCGAGGACGGTTGGCTCCTCTTTTCGAACGACCATCGGGCGGTGTGGACGGTGGCCCTGCCGGTACCGGACCTCGGGGGCCGGGCGGTGTTCGCCGTGCTCACGAAAGAGCCCGTGGAGACCGAGCAATGAGACGATTCCTGGCAGATCTCCGATTCGCCTTCCGGGCCCTGCGGGCCCAGCCTCTGTTCAGCGGCGTCGTCGTCCTGACCCTGATCCTCGGGATCACCGTCAACCTCGCCGTCTTCTGCGTGCTGGAGCCGGTGCTCCTGCGGCAGCTCGACTACAGCGAGCCGGATCGCCTGGTCACCCTCTGGACGAGCTCCGCCCAGACCGGCGGTCACCGCTCCCCCGTCTCGCTTCCGGACCTGTTCGACTGGCGCGACCAGGGCGAGAGCTTCGCCGGCATGGCGGCCTTCAACGAGTGGAGCTTCAGTGTCGCGGGCGACTTCCGGCCCGAGCGCCTGGACGGCGGCATGGTCGAGCGGGGTCTGTTCCAGGTCCTGGGGGTGGAGCCGATCCTCGGTCGTGGCTTCCCCGAGAGCCTCGGGGAGGCTGGCGCCGACCGGGTCGTGATCCTGGGCCACGGCTTCTGGCAACGCAGGTTCGGTGGGGCCCGGGACGTCCTGGAGCGGTCGATCATCGTCGAAGGCGAGGAGCGGCAGGTGATCGGGGTCATGCCTCCGGGGTTCGAGTTCCCGGACGGCGCCGAGCTTTGGGTCCCCATGGACTTCACCCGCAACAGCTTCCCGCGCGATCTCCGCTTCGTCCGCGTCGCGGCCCGGCTCGCAGGCGGGGTGGGCCTGGACGAAGCCCGGACCGAGCTGAAGGCGATCGCCGCGCGCCTCGCCGACGAGTACCCGGAATCGAACCGGGGCCGGAGCACCGCCGTGGTGTCCCTTCACGAGCACCTGGTGGGGTCCGTCCGCCAGCCCCTCCTGTTCGTCCAGGCGGCCGCGCTGCTGGTCCTCCTCATCGCCTGCGTCAACATCTCGAACCTCCTGGCGGTGCGCGCGTGGAGCCGGGGCGGTGAGGTGGCCGTGCGCAGGGCTCTCGGAGCCGGGGGAGGATCGCTGGCCCGACTGTTCTTCGCCGAAGGTCTCGTCCTCTCGTTCGTCGGCACCGGCCTCGGCCTGGTCCTCGCCACGGCTCTCGGCTCGATCCTCCCGCGCCTGCTGCCGCCCGACGCCCTCCCCGGGTTCGAGCGTGCGGCGTCCGGCGGCACTCTGCTGGGGGTGGCCGCGGGACTCGGCCTCTCGGTGGCGATCATCTGCGGCACCGTGTCCCTGCTGTGCTCGCACCGCCGAGCTCTGGCGGAGAGCCTGTGCGACGGAGGCTGCCGCAACCCGGGCACCACGCGGCTCGGACGCCGGTTCCAGGGTCTCCTGGTCGTCTCGGAGATGGGGCTGGCCGTGGTGCTCCTCGTCTCGTTCTTCCTGCTCGTGCAGAGCCTGGGCCGGCTGCTCGACGTCGATCCGGGGTTCGAGACCGACGGCGTGCTGACGACGGACGTGGTCCTGCCGCCGGCGGACTACGGCCCGGCGGAGCGGACCACCCGGTTCTGGCGGGAGCTGATGACCCGCCTGGAGGCCCGGCCCGAGGTGGAGACGGCGGGCGCCTCCTGGTCGATGCCCCTGACCTGGATCAGCGGTATCCGGGATTTCCGCATCGACGGCCGTCCCGACCCCGAGCCGGGCGAAGAGCTGAGGACCTCCCTGCAGCCCGCCACGCCCGGCCTGTTCGCCGCCCTGGACGTCCCCCTGATCAGGGGCCGGCTGTTCGATCATCGCGACCGCCGGGAGACGCGCCCCGTCGCGGTGATCAACCGCGCCATGGCGCGGCTCTATTGGCCCGGCGAGGACCCTCTCGGTCAGCGGATCACGGTGACCGCGAACTTCGGTCCGATCGGCCGGCTGCCCGGCGAGCCCCGCGAGGTGATCGGAATCGTCGGCACGCTCAAGCGGCGCGGGCTGACCGAAGAGCCGATGCCCGAGATGTACGTCCCGCAGGAGCAGACCACCTGGCGCATGATGGGCCTGGCCGTCAGGAGCACTGCGGCTCCCGCCGCCGTGACCGCCGCCGTGCGGGAAGAGGTCTGGGCGCTGGACAGTCATCTGCCGGTGCCCGAGGTGCGACCGCTCGAGACGGTGGTGAGCGACTCCCTGGGCTCGTCCCGCTTCACGTCGCACCTGCTCGGCCTCTTTGCGGCCCTGGCGCTGGTCCTCGTGGCCGTGGGCATCTATGGAGTCGTGTCGTACTCCACGAGCCGCCGGGCCCGGGAGATCGGATTGCGGATCGCCCTGGGGGCCGACCGGCGCGAGGTCCGGTGGATGGTGGTCCGCCAGGCCGGCGTCCTGGTGGCGCTCGGCCTCGGGCTGGGGGTCGTCGCCGCGGTGCCCGCCGGCCGGGTCCTGAAGGGGCTGCTCTACGGGATCGGCTCGATGGACCCCTTGACCTACGTCCTCGCGATCTGGGCCCTGACGATGGTCGCCATCTCGGCCAGCTACCTCCCGGCGCGGCGGGCCGGCCGAACCGATCCCGCGAAGATGCTGCGCACCGACTGAGCTCGCGGCACCGACGCAAGACCAAGGAGGTCGATCATGAAGAGAGTTTCGAACGACCGATTCACCCGTTTCCTGATCCCCGACGCGATCGCGTGGATGGTGCTCCTCACCCTGACCCTGCTGTGCGGTGCCTGTCACGGCTCGGCCTCGGCCGACTCGGAGAGCACCGCACTGCTCCGCGAGGAAGAGAACGCCCTGCGGGTCCACGGGGTCAACTACGATCCGGCCGCCCCGGCGCACTCTCTGTCCTGGACGCCGCTCAAGCTCGAGATGAGCATGCGGCTGGCGGGGCGGTCCCTGGACCTGGCCGCCGATTACGGCTCGTGGATCGCCGGAGCCGTCCTCCAGGCGCCCCTCCAGACCCCGGCGGCCATCGCCGCGGGCTGCACCGTCTCCGCGGATTCCGAAGGTCTCCGCACGGCGGAGTGTCCGATCTCCCTGATCCGGCTCGCCCAATGGGGCGTGACGGAGGGGGAAGCGCCGATGGAGTGGCTCCTGGAGGCCGAGCGCGAGGAGGAAGGGTCCGCGGGTCGCGTGCGCGTCGAGCTCGACGAGAACGGGGCTCCCCGGTTCCCGGCCGATGTCGTGCTCTCCCCGCATCTCGTCTTCACCTTGCGGCGGGCCGGGGACGACCGGCCGATCCGGCTGCGCAGCCGGACCCGCCTGGTGCTCGAAGGCCGGCTGGACGCATGGCCCCAGGGACTCATGGTGCTGCGTTCGACGGGCGATGCGGTCCCGCTGAAGGCCGAAGGAGCCGCTGGCGTCGGGGCCGAAGGCCTGGGAGAGGTCGAGGTGAAAGACGTCACGATGGCGTTCGCCGACAAGCCGAGCGAGTTCTTCCGGCAGCGCCCCCGGATCCTCTCGGCGACCCCCCTCGATCCGGAGGGCGAGCCGTGGACGACGGGGCGGGTGACCGGAGTGGCCCTGAAGTGGGCCGACACCGCGGCCCAGACCCGGAGCTCCAGGATCACGCACTACCGGATCTATCGCAACCGTGACCCGGACGGCGACGGCGCCTGGCGGCTCGCCGGGGTGGTGGAGGCGTCCGAAACCCGGTTCGTCGACCGGACCTTCGACGGCGACGGACCGGTGGAATACGTGGTGAGCCACGAGATGGACTTCCCGTTCGGCTACCGGTACGAGGGCGTCTTCTACGAACCCATGCGGATCCAGGAGGTGGGCCTTTGAGGCGAGCGTCCTCCTCGTCGGGGGGCCGGTCGGTTCCGGTGGCGGTGGCAATGACGGCCTGGCTGCTGACCGGCCAGGCCGCCGCCGCTCCGGGTGACCCTCCGGGGACGCGAGCACAGGCTTCCACCGCCGCCACCACGTCGGCACCGCTGAAGGTCGAGATCGAAGCGGAGCTGGACGGCGCGCCGGTCTCCCTTTCCGGAGACTTCGTGGCGTCCTCCGCCGGGGTCTGCCTGACCGGTCCCGGTGGGACGGCCGGGATGCGTTCCTCCTGCCCGCCCCCCGGGCGGAGGACCCGGGGGCAGCCGGTGGAGTGCCGGATCGGAATCCTGTCTCTGACCCAGTTCGGGACGGTGTCGGAGCCGGAGCCGTGGGACTGGTTGTTCCGCCTCGCCGCCGATGGCGAGACCTCGGTGGGGCGTCTCTCGGCGGAGTGGTCCGCCGCGGGTCTCGTCTACCCGGCGCGGCTGACTCTGGCGCTCGACCTGGCGTTCACCGTCCGGAGGCTCGGGGGATCTCCCGTGGAGTTGCGGTCCCGGCAGGCCCTCCGGCTCGAGGGGACGATCCAGGGGTGGCCTCCCTACACCGAGAGCTGGCCCCCGCGGTCGGTGGTCCTGCGGCTCGTCGACCCCCCGGTGGCCTTCTACCGCACGACCGACCCGGCCCGGTCCGGCGACGACCGGCCCCTCCTGGTGGTCGACCGGGTGACCGCGGTGCTCGGCACCCAGCCCACCGGGTTCTTCGTCCATCGGCCCGACCTCCGCGCCGGGCGGCCCGTTCGCGGGGAGGGGGGTGAGCCGGGGATCGAGCTTCGCTGGTCGCCGACCCGGGAGTCGGTTTCGGTGCCGGCCATCACGGTGTACTCGGTGTACCGGCGGGGCACCGAAGAGGGCGCAGCCTGGCGCCTCGCCGCGCGCGTGCCGGCCGACCGCACGTCGGTGGTGGATTCAGGATTCCGCGGCGGTGCGCCCGTCACGTACGTCGTGCGTCACGGGACGGAGCTGCCGTTCGGCCACGTGCTCGAGGGCCTGCCGGGACGCGCCCTGACGGTCGATCCCGGCGACGCGATCGGCGCGGCGGGCGAGTGAGCCGAGCAGCGCCGGCAGGTAGAGGAGGGTGGCGGCGTAGCAGGCGAGCAGCGCACCGGCCAGCAGGAACCCGAGGCTCCGGTTCGGTTTGAGAGCGGAGCAGGTGAGCACCAGGAAGCCGCTCGCCAGGATCCAGACGTTCCACCGGATCGCTCGGCCCGAGCTGGAGAGGGTGGCCAGCACCGATTGCCGGTGATCCCGGGTCCGGTTCCAGGCACGCTCGTAGCGGTGCGCCACGTGCAGGGCGAAATCGAGACCGACCCCGAGGGTCATTGCCGCGAACATGCTGGTGGCGATGCCCAGGGGCACCTGCAGGTGGCCCATCAGGCCGAAGATCGCCGCGGTGGCCGAGACCGCCGGGCTCAGGATCACCAGGACCTTCAGCGGATCCCGGAGAGTCAGGAGGAGGATCGCGACGATCCCCGCCAGGGTCCAGGCCATCGATCGCAGCTCGGTGGCGACGATGGAGCGCACCACCTCGACGGCCACGGGCAGGTCTCCGCTGAAGCGCACGCGGACCCCGGCGGGCTCGACGATCGGAGCCAGAGTGGCGTTCAACCGCCGGGCGAGGAGCTCCCCCTTGCGGAAGTCCGGGCTGTTGACCAGGATCCGTGCGCGGGCCGAACGCCCGTCCTCCGTCACGAACTGGTCGAGGTCGATCCGGTCGCGGAGAACGCGCACCCAGGCGGCGATCCGGCCGAGCGTCCGATCCGGGAGCGCGGAGACCGGAAGCTCCTCCCTCCAGCCCTCGGCCACGATCTCGAAGGGGACCAGGTGGCTCACCAGGCCGCCTTCGCCACCGGTGGCCTCCGCGACCTCGCTCCGCAGTCGCTCCATGAGGCTCAAACCCCGAGCGCTGCGGAAGAAGCCCTCCTCCGTGCTCTCCAGGACGATGTCGAAGCGGTAGCTGCCCCAGAGCAGGTCGTTGAGCTCGCGATCGGCGGCCACGATCTCGCTCCGGGGGTCGAAGTTCTCGATCCAGGAGTCCTGGACGGAGAGACCGACCGCGCCGCTGGCGCAGAGGATCGTGACCAGGAGCCCCGCAGCCAGGGCGGCGCCGCCGTGGCGCGCGAGCAGGCCGGCCACCGGATCGTCCACGGCGGCTCCGGGAGTCGCCGGGCGGCGCCGCCAGGGGCGCATCCATCGCACCGGGAGAAGCATGGCGAGGCCGGGAATCAGGGTGAAGCTGAAGACCATCGCGAGGACGATCCCCAGGCCGGTGAACAGCCCGAAGTGGCGCACCGGTGCGATCCGGGCCGCCTGGAACGACAGGAACGCGAGGGCCGTGGTCAGGGACGTGAGGACGAGGGGCCGCTGGATCTCGGCCGTGGCGGCGAGGAGGGCCCGCGCCCGGAGCGCCGGCCGCCCCGCGGCGCGATCACCCCCCTCCAACGCCAGGAAATGTTGAACGCGCTCCAGCAGGTGGATCTCGTCGGTGACCGCCAACGACATCAGCACCGTCGGCAGGATGGTCGTGACCAGTGTGACCGGAACTCCGGTCGCGGCCATGGAGGCGAGTGTCCAGAGGAGCACGAAGAGCACCTCGATCATGGCGAGGACGACCCCCGCGACGCTGTCCAGGGCCAGGAGCAGCACCCCGCAGATGACGAGCACCATGATGGGCACCAGCCAGGCCAGATCCCGGAGGACCTTCTCGCCGAGCCGCGTCTCGGCGACCACCGGCCCGGTCAGGCGGAGATCAAACGGAGCGGCGGGCCGCTCGGCGAGCCACGTCTCGAGCTCGGCGAGTCGGACCTGACGGTCTTCCCCCGGGTCGAGCGGAACGTAGAGTGCCGCCGCCCGTCCCTGTGTGGACAGAAAGAGGCCTTCGGTGAGTGGGTGTTCCCACAGGTCCCGGAGCAGGGCACGATGGTCCGCTCCAGGGCCGGGGAGGACCTCCCCCAGGTATCGGCGCGCGTGCAGGGATCCGGGACCCTCCGGCGGACGGAGGAGGTCCGCCACGGAGCGGACCCCTCCGGAGACCGCGGCCGGATGGCGGTCCAGGGCCTCGTGCAGGTTCTGGAGGAAGCTCAAGCCTTCGGGAGAGTGGAGGCCCATGCCCCCGGGCCGTGCGCTCACGAGCACGATCACTCGCTCGGGCTCGTGGAAGGTCCGCCGATCCTGTCGCGATTCCAGCACCACGGAGCTCCGCTGTGGATAGATGCTGGCTCCGTCGGTGCGTACCTCGAGACGGGGGAGCACGAGGCAGGCTGCGACCGTGAGCAGGAGGCACAGGCCGACCGTGACGCCCGGCCGCCTGACGCACGCGCGGGTGAGCATGAGCAGCGGGCCGCGCCCCGGAACGGGGGGCCGTCGGGGCGGTCCGCCGGAGGATGTCGCTCGGAGAGCCATGGTGCGCCGCAACCTCCGGGCGGCCCGGAGGGTCCGGGCACGGCCGGGGCCACGCTGGATCGAGGTCACGACAACCAGGGCTCCGCAAGGATCACGCCACGTCGCCGGCCTCCGGAGAGCCGCCGCCGGGGCGTTCCGGGGACCCGCCGGGGTAACGGCCTACCCGCCTCCGGGAACGGGGTTGCCCGCCGGAGCGACGGTCGAAGCCGCCGATCCGCGACGAATGCCTACGGTCGGCGGCCCGGGGCGACCGGGTCGCATGGCAGTCGGCTTGCACGGCAGTCGAGCTGCACGACAGTCGGCTTGTGTGGACCCGGCGATGGGTGATGCCGCGCCGGGCGCGGGATCGGGCGTCGAGACTGGTCGCGGAGCGGTCCGGTCCGTGCCGGCGGCCGGGTTCCACGAAAGGGAAGACCTCATGGCTCGATTCGCGTTCGGCTCGCTCGTTCGAGTGCGCGCCCTCCCGCGCCGCCTGCTGACGCGAGCGTTGACGATTCGCCCGGAGGAAGCGAGTCCCGCGGTCCGGGGATTCGAGATCGACGATCCGGAGGTCGAACGCCACCTGGAACGGGTCGGAAACACCTTCCTCCACGGGTACCACGCGGCGTTGAAGGAGCCTCGGGCGGTGGCGCTCTGCCACCAGCTCGACCGCCTGGAGTGGGGGTGGCGCGGGTTCGCATACGAAGGAGCCGGAATGGCCCTCGCCCTGCTCGACTGGCTCCTCCCCGGGGTGCGAAGGCGGCGCTCCCGGCTCGCGGACTTCCTCGACGGGCCGGCGAGACCCCATCGGTACCTGGTGATCGTCGGCGCCGGCTGGACCCTGGCCAGGACACCCCGCCGTCTCGGGACCTTGTTGCAGCGCTTCGATCCGCACCTGGCCTGGCTCGCGGTGGACGGCTATGGCTTTCACCACGGCTTCTTCGACTGGCCGCGCGCCGTGGTCGGTCGCAAGCGCCCGCACCGCCTGCGCGGGTACGCCCTCCGGGCGTTCGACCAGGGCCTCGGCCGGAGCTTGTGGTTCGTTCGCGGTGGCGCGCCACGCCGGATCGCGGACACGGTGGGTTCGTTCTCTCCGGCGCGCCGCTCCGACCTGTGGAGCGGAGTCGGTCTGGCCTGTGGGTTCGCCGGGGGGGTGCACCGACGGACGCTCGCGGAGTTGCGTCGCCTCGCCGGCTCCTGGGTCGGGGATCTGGCCCAGGGAGCGGCCTTCGCGGCTGAAGCCCGCTGGAGCGGGGGGGAGGTCCAGGCGGGCACCGAGCGCGCCGTCGCGGTGCTCTGCGACCGGGGGGCCGAAGAGGTGTCGGCGCTGACCCGGGGAGCGCTCGAAGAGGTCGCCGCGGAGCGAAGGGTAGGCGGCCTCACCGAGGTCGAGCCCGTGTACGAGGTCTGGCGTCGCCGGGTCCGGGAGCTCCTGGAATCCGGACGGTTGCGGTCCGGGCCGGAGGCCGCAGCCTGAATGGTGGCTCAGGGCGTGTCGAGGAAGTCGTCGAGCTGCCGGTAGGCGGTGCCCGGGTCGGGCTCGCCGTTCCAGGCGCGGACGAAGCGGCCGAGGGGGGACTCTTCTTCGTGCATGGTCTGTTCGGTGTCGCCCTCGGCGA
>JASFUJ010000015.1:0-14049 GCA_050050355.1 Acidobacteriota bacterium | reverse complement strand
CGCGGAGGCCGGCCGCTTCGACAGGGGGTTCGGCGCTGACCGTCCGGATCGAAGCGGCCGGCCTCCGCGCCGGCCGGATGCGAGCGCAGCGAGCCGCCTCACCGGCTTCAGCCGGCCGGATGCGAGCGCAGCGAGCCTCCTCACCGGACTCCGCCGGCCGGACGACGAGCGCCGCGCATCGCCACTGGAAGACGGTGGCCGCTCAGGCGGTCTGGAGCTTCTCGGGAGGGCCGGTCGGGAAGGAGCGCTCGAGCAGGTTCTGGCCGCGGTAGAAGAACTGGCACTCCACGGTCTCGGGCTGGAACCACCGGCGCACGTAGTCCTCGACCTCCTGGACGTCGAACTTGTTGCACGAGTACACGTCGACGCTCACGAAGCGGTTGTTGGCCGAGGTGTGGATCTGGATGCCGCTCTCGATGATCGGAACCCAGCCGCTATAGCCCGGCTTGCCGGGGAAGGTGCGCTCACAGGTCTTGAAGATGTAGGGCTGGGTCTGCTTGGTCATGTCCAGGTGGGCGCAGATCTGGTCCAGGAACTCGTAGCCCTTGTCCAGATCACAGCACACCTCGTGGGAGCAGCCGAAGCAGTCGATGATGAGCTGATAGCCCCAACACGAATCTCCGGCCGCCGGCGTACAGCACGTTTCCTCAACCTGACTCATCGGATCAATCCTCCTTAGTCACTCCGGGAACACTCTCGGAAGGGGCTCCCTCCTCAGGGGAACGGATAGAGCACATCCCGAAATCATTGCATTACGAGTTCGCATGACGGTTCACATTGAAAGTGCGTCGCGGGCGGATTCCGTGACACGGATCCGAACCCTCCGGAAGCGGGTCCTCGATCATCCGACCCGGGCTCCTTCCAGAGCCTCGCGCAGGCCCGGGACGACGGGCTCCCCCAGGCCGTCGATCCGCGCCCCGGCGGGAACCCACTCGAAGGCCTCGTGCCAGCTTCCCGGACCCGGTCCGGCGTCGTAGCCGAGGCCGCGCCAGATCCGCTCCGCGGCCTCCGGCATCACCGGAGCGGCCCCCAGGGCGAGCACCTTCGCCGCCAGCAGCTCCAGGGCCAGGGCGGTGCGGCGCTCCTCCCCCTTCACCGCCGCCGCCCGGCGCCAGTGGACCTGGCCGCGGCCGAAGCGCCGGGCCTCGCGCACCAGCTCGTCGAGGGCGCGGATCGCCCGCTGGGGCGAGAAGCTCTCCGCCGCGTACCCCTCGGCCGCCTCCGCCAGGAGGGCCTGGAGACGCTGGAAGAAGCGCCGCTGCTCGCCGGTCCAGTCGCCTGTCGCCGGCACCTCGCCGCCGGCCCCGTCCCGGACCCGCTCCGCCAGCTCCTCCAGCCAGGACTGCCAGGCGCCGAGGAGCCGCCGCCGGCAGGTCTCCCGGAAGTCTTCGCGCGTGAAGTTGGTCTCCTCCCGCTCGGGACAGGTCCGGGCCAGGTAGTAGCGCACGGCCTCCCGCGGCACCTCGTCCACCAGGTCCCGCCCGAGGATCCGGTGGTTCCGGCTGGTGGAGAGCTTCCGGCCGTCGAGGCGGTAGAACTCGTTGGTGACCAGCGCCCGGGGCAGCCGGACGTCCGGATCGAAGGCCAGGAACATCGCCGGGATCAGCACGCCGTAGTAGAAGCTGTTGTCGACGCCGAAGAACTGCACCACCCGGGCGTCCGGGGACTTCCAGTACCGGGTCCAGTCGCCGGCCGGATCCGCCCCCTCGGACAGGATCTCGGCGTAGGCCAGGTAGCGGGGTCCGATCTCCACCCAGACGTTGATGCGCTCGTCCTCCCAGCCCGGCACCGGCACCTCGATGCCCCAGTCGCCCGGCTGGGTCGCCGGGAAGTCCGGCGCGCCCTCGCTCAGCACCTCTTCGCAGAAGGCGCGGAGCCCGGCGGGCATCTCGATCCGGCGGTAGGCCTCCCGCAGCGGCTCGGCGAACCGGGAGACGGGAAAGACCAGCCGCCGCCGGGGGCGCACCTCGGCCGCGGAGCCGCAGGCGGTGCACTCGGGGTCGAGCAGGTCCCCGCCGGAGTTGGGCCAGCCGCAGTCCTCGCAGGTGTGCCCGGACACCCCGCCGCCGCAGTGGGCGCAGCGGCCCTCGACCCGGTACTCGAACAGCATCTCGTCGCACCGCGGGCACCAGGCGACCGGGATCTCCTTCTCCACCAGGTGGCCCTGCTCGTGGAGCCGGCTGAAGAGCTCCCTCACCAGGCGGTGGTGGTGCTCCCCTTCGTTGGGCCGGTGGAAGGCCACGTCGATCCCCGCCCGCTCGAGCGAGTCGACGATCGAGTCGGTGAACCGGCGTGCGGTCTCCTCGGGGGACAGGTCCAGGCTCTCGCCCATGCCCACGACCCACCGGGAGTTGTCGTCGCTGCCGCAGGCGAAGGTGGCGTCCACGCCCAGCAGGCGGAGGTAGCGGGCGTGGTAGTCCGCCGACAGGTAGGGGCCCGACAGGTGGCCGATGTGGAGGTCGCCGTTGGGCGTCGCCGGGGCCGCGGTGACCAGGGCCCGCTCCCGCGCCGCGCCGGCGGCCGGCCCGGCGGAGGCCTCCTCCGCTTCCTGCCCCTCCTCCCCGTCCTCCCGATCCCCGTCCCACTGGCCCCGGTCCTCCCAGAAGACCGTCAGGAACAGCAGGTCCTCCGTGTCCGAGGTGTTGGTCAGCCGATGATCGTGGAACGGCCGGTGGAAGCTGACGGCGCCGGGCCCCACCTCCACGGTCTCGTCGCCGATCGACATCTCGCCCCGCCCCCGCGCGATGAAGAAGGTCTCGCACTCCTGGTGGGCGTGGGGCTTGGTGGACTCCCCCGGCGCCAGGACCGCCCAGGCGGCGCCGAAGGGGGGCTCGACCACCCCCTCCCAGGGATAGAGCAACTGCAGGTCCACGTTGTAGGCGCGGACGAACGCGTCCGGATCGAGCTTGCGAATCAGCACGTCGGGGGTCTCCTTCCTCCGTACAAGGGGTGCGGTCGCGCCGGGGGACCGGGACGCCGGCCGTCGCGACGCACGGGGGTCAGCCGGGCGGCGCCGGCTCGCCCTCCAGCTCGCCGTAGAGCGTCAGCAGGGCCTCCACCAGGGCCGCGCACCCGGTCTCGCCGGCGACGGCGGACCGGCGCCCGGCGAGCACCAGGCATCCCGGCTCCTGCCGGCCGCCGTCGACGTAGGTGACCACGAACGGGGTCCCCCGGTCCCCGTCGAGGCAGCGGTCGAGCACCCACCGGACGGCCTCCGCCGCCGCGGAGCGCTCCGACGGCGCCGCCGTCGACAGGTCGAGATGGACGAACGCCCCGGAGGGGACCGTCGCGTCCGCGCCGGCCCGCCCCGCGAGCTCCGGGCGATGGTCCACCAGCAGCCCGACCGCCCGCCCGAGCCGCCGCGGATCGAGCCGGCCCCGGCGGTCGCAGAGCACCGAGCGCACCTCGGTCTGCACTGCGGGAGGGGTTGAAGATCGGATGGTCGGCACGATGGTCGCTACGGTGGTCGGCCTGCGAGGCTCGGGGGATCGATCGCTGCGGGGCGAGGGGGTCGGCGGCGGTCCGGTCGTCTCTCGGGCGGCCAGCGGCGGTTGTTCCGGCTCCTCCGGAACGGCGCCTCCGGCTCTCGGCTCTTCTCCTTGAGTGTGCCGAGCGCCCGCGTGCGTGACAAGTTTTCGCCGGCTCCCGGATCCGGTCCCCGGGCCGGGTCGCTCGTCCCGGATCGGGACCGGGCCCGCACCGGAGGGGGGGCCGGGCCCGCACCGGCCCGGGAGGAGGTGAATCAGGTTCGAGCGGACTGCGCTCTCACCCATTGACACCGAGGGGACGATTCTTGATAATAGAGGTGGCTTCGAAAAAGCCGTATATTTCTGTAACCAGATTTGATCGGAGGCACAGGGATGACCGAGAGCTCTTCCGTTCTCGGGACGGGGCGGCGCACGGACCGCAACGGCACCGAGGAACGCATGTTCAGCCTGATGGAGGTGGCCCAGGAAACCGGGATCGCCATGCCCATCCTGCTCCGCTACAAGCGTGAGCACCCCGACACGATCCCGTCCGCGGGATCGGGCGCGCAGCAGCGCTTTCCCGAGGCGGCGTTCGCAGCCTTCCAGGAGATCCACGACCAGGAGATGAACAAGCGGGACCTGCCCCGCCGGGGCGGCTTCGGCCTGCTCTCGCTGCCCCGGGTCAAGCGCTCCCGCGAGCACCCGGACGAGGACGCCCCGCGGCCCGACGCGGAGGAAGCGGAGGGGACGGCGGCGGAGGCGACCGGCGACACGGCGACCTCCGAGAGCCGTCCGGCCTACCGCAGGGAGTCCTGGTCGAAGCCCCAGCCGCAGTCCGACCCGGCGGAGCCGTCCCGGGCCGCGGAGCCCGCCGCTCCGAGCACCGGCGAGGCCACGCTGACGCTCAAGGACATCAGCGAGGCGATCGGCGTCGCGTACCCCACGGTCGCCCGGTACGCCACCAAGTTCCCGGATCGCATCCCCCACGAGGGCGAGGGCCGGCAGCGCCGGTTCCCGCCGGAGGCGATCGAGGTGTTCCGCCAGATCCGCAAGGAGAGCAAGCCCGGCCGGCCGCCCAAGAACAAGGCCAAGAAGAAGGCGCGGCAGCGCCAGGCCGCGGCCCCGGCCGCCCGCCGACCCGCCGAAGCCGCCGCCGCACCGCAGGCCCCGGCCGGCCCGGACCCGGGCGTCCGTCCCCAGGGGGCCCCGACGGGGCAATCGAGTCAGGCGGGGCCGGGTCAGGCGGCCCTGGGAGCCGAGGCCCCGATCCTCGACCGCATCGAGCGGCTGGAGCGCAACCAGCGGCAGCTCGAGACCATGGTCCGCGCCCTGCGCGAGCAGATCGACAAGCCCCTC
Organism: Acidobacteriota bacterium; assembly: GCA_050050355.1. Taxonomy (GTDB): domain Bacteria; phylum Acidobacteriota; class Thermoanaerobaculia; order Multivoradales; family DATKCC01; genus JASFUJ01. The sequence continues at coordinate 9,226 of JASFUJ010000015.1, read as the reverse complement.
ACGGTGACCGTCGAGCCCCAGTGACCGCCCGTCCCCGTTCCCCCCTTCCCCCGTTCCTCGTCCGAGGGGGGAGGGGGAAAGCCGGGCCCGGCCGGGCCCGGTCGGAAACGCGTTACACTTGCCCACGCCGCGTGCGGCTGTAGCTCAGGTGGATAGAGCAGGAGCCTCCTAAGCTCTTGGTCGGGGGTTCGAGTCCTCCCAGCCGCACCACCCGTTTCGACCCCGAAGGGCCCTGGAGGGCCTTGGAGGCCCCAGGGCGCGGCAGAACGAGGCCCCTCCCGACGGGCGTCAGGCGTCCCGCGCGGCGCCGACCACCTGCGGCTCGGGGACCGTCTCGGCGTCTCCGACGCGCGCGGTCAGCGAGTCGGCGATCTCCCGGGCCCGGACCGCCACCAGCGAGAGCACGGTCTCCGAGATCCCGTGGGTGTCCTCGCAGTACCCCTGGAGATAGACGCCGGCGTCGAAGCCGTCGCGCCCGGCCAGGCGGTAGTCGCGGAGCACCCGGAAGCGGTCGTCGCCGTCGCGCTCGAAGCACGGAGCGAGACCCTTCTTCAGCAGGGGGTGCTCCTCCCGGGTCCAGGTGAAGCCGGTCGCCAGGATCACGCCGTCGCACTCGAGCTCCACCGGCCGGTCCTCGATCACGTGGCGGAAGCGCAGCCGCACGTCGTCCCCCGCGGTGTCGATCGCCTCGAGCTCCAGGTAGGGCAGGAGCCGGCCCCGGTCCTTGCCGGCCACCCGCTCGTCGTAGAGGTGCCGGTAGATCTTCTGGATCAGCGGATGGTCGACCGTGGCGTAGTTGACGTCCCGGAAGGAGTCGATCACCTCCCGGCGCTTGTCCCCGGGCAGGTTGTAGACGAAGTCGGTCATCTCCGGGAAGAAGACCTCGTTGGTGAAGTCGCTCTCGTCCACCGGCTTGTAGCCGTAGCGCCGCACGGTGGCGGTGACGTCGGCGTTGGGATAGCGCTTGAGCAGGGTGTAGAACAGCTCGGCTCCGCTCTGCCCGCCCCCGATCACCACGAAGCGGTGGCTCCCCTGGCGATCGGGGAACCCGCGGTCCATGCGCTGCATGAAGTCGTAGGCGTGGAACACGCGGTCGGCCAGGTCGCCGCCGGGCAGCTCGATGCCGTCGGGCAGCCAGGGCCGCCCGCCGGTCGCCACCACCACGTTGCGGGCCAGGAGGACCTCTTCCCCGCCGTCCGCCACCCGCTCGACCCGTACCCGGAGCAGGTCCACGTCGCCCCCATCCTCGACCGGCTCCACGGCGCTCACCCGATGCCCGTAGCGCACCCGGTGGGCGAGCTGCTCGGCCGCCCAGGAGAGGTAGTCGTTGAACTCGACCCGGCTCGGGAAGAGGTCCCGCACGTTGAGGAACTCGAACAGCCGGTCCTTCTCCTTGAGGTAGTTCAGGAAGGTGAACCGGCTCCGCGGGTTGCACACCGTGATCAGGTCCTTGAGCACGGTGATCTGGATCAGGGAGTCCTCGATCAGCATGCCGGGATGCCAGCTCGGGCGCTCGCGGGCCTCGAGGAACAGCCGCTCCAGGTCCCGGCCCCCCTTCCGCTCCGCCTGCTCTTCCAGGGCCACCGCCAGGGCGAGATTGGCCGGGCCGAACCCGATGCCCAGGACGTCGTAAATGTGCTGTTCGTCCGCTCGTCGGACGGCTGGTGTCTCGCTCATCGCTGCCTCGTTTCAGGTGCTGGTTGTCATCGCGAACGGGGGTCGCGGACGGGCGGCGGGGGCCCGTGGCGGCGGGGGCCGTTCCACGCTACAGAGTGCAGGCCGCTCCGGCAACCGTGACAGGGGGGATGCGGGATGCCCCGGCCCGCGGGCCGAGCCCGGACGGTCGACGCCGCTGAGGCCGGGCCTGCGGCCCGGTCGGCCGGCTTCAGCCGGCCGAATGCGAGTGCCGGCGAGCCCGCCCTAGAACCGGACCTCGAAGCCGTCGACGACCGGCGCCGCGTCCGCCTCCCGGCTCTCCAACCGGTCGACCCGCCCCGCCGGCGGCCCCTGGCGCAGCAGCTCCTCGAAGCGGGCGAGCACCTCCGGCTCCCCCGAGGCCACCACCGTCACCGAGCCGTCCGGCTCGTTGCGCGTCCAGCCGTGGAGGCCCAGCTCCCGGGCGCGCTCGCGCACGAACCACCGGAAGCCGACGCCCTGGACCCTGCCTTCGAGACGGTACCTCCTGCTCTCGGTCCGACCCTCGCGCTCAGGCATCGTCGTCCCCCCCGCCCGGGGCGAACGCGTCGGCGGACGGGGCCGGCCGGCGCCGCGAGAGGATCGCGCCCCGGCCGGCGATCCAGAAGCCGCCCACGAGGAGCGCGACGAACGCCAGGAACAGCCACCCCAGGTAGGTCTCGATGAAGTCCCGGATCGGCGCGCCGAAGAACCACATGAGCACCGCGATGACGAAGAACCGCAGGCTCCGGGACGCGGCCGACGCGAGCACGAAGATCCGAAAGCCGATCTTGAACGCGCCGCCCGAGACGGTGAACACCTTGTACGGGATCGGGGTCAGCCCGGCGATCCCCACGGCCCAGGCGTTGTAGCGGTCGAAGTACGCCGACACCGCGTCGATCCGCTCGCGGCTGAAGATCCGCAGCAGCAGCGGCCGGCCCCCGTAGAGCCCGATCCCGTAGCCGGCGACGCCGCCGAGCACCGAGGCCACCGAGCAGACCAGCGCGTACCACAGCGACCGCTCCGGCTCCGACAGGCACAGGGCGATCAGCAGCACGTCGGGCGGGATCGGGAAGAAGCTCGACTCGGCGAAGGAGACCAGGAACAGGGCCCAGGTGCCGTACGGCGAGTGGGCGAAGCCCTCCACCCAGAGCAGCATGTCGTGGAGGAACGCCCGGCCGGCCTGGGCCATGCGCTCGAAGAAGTCGATCACCCCGCTCACGACGAGCCCTCCCCCGTCCAGCCGTGCCTGCCCACGAGCGGCACGAACGCCACCGCCTCCCCCGGCTCCCGGACGACCCCCCGAGGGGTCCGCCGGTAGAGGACCAGCCGCTGGGAGCCCCGGCTCCCCTCCGGGATCAGCAGCCGGCCGTCCGGACCGAGCTGCTCCACCAGCGGCTCCGGGGCGGCGGGCGCCCCGGCGGTCACCAGGATCCGATCGTACGGAGCGGCCTCGGCCCAGCCCATGCTGCCGTCGAAGATCACGACCTTGACGTTGTCGAGGCCCAGGTCGCGCAGCCGCCCCATGGCGATCTTCGCCAGCTCCGGCACCCGCTCCAGGCTGTAGACCCACTTGGCGAGCCGGGCCAGGATCGCGGTCTGGTACCCGGAGCCGGTGCCGATCTCGAGCACCGTGTGCCCGGGCTCGATCCGCAGCATCTCGGTCATCAGGGCGACCACGTAGGGTTGGGAGATGGTCTGGCCGCCTTCGATCGGCAGCGCGTGATCGCCGTAGGCCTTGCGCCGCAGGTGCTCGCGCACGAAGAGGTGCCGCGGCACCTCGGCCATGGCCTCGAGCACCCGCGGGTCGCTCACGCCGCGGGCCGCGATGTGCTCGCGCACCATCCGCCGCCGCCGTTCCGCCATCCGCCGGTCGAGCGGCCGGTCGCGCGGATCCGTCGCCCGGATCCGCCCCTGCCCTCGCCGCGCGCCCGTCATGATCCGGTCCGCTCGGGGTCCGGGCCGGACCGGGCGCCGCCGGTCTCGTCGGCTCCGCACCCGGATGCCGTCTCCAGCGCCTCGCGCAGCGTGCCGTAGGTCTCCAGGCCCCGGTAGTCGGTGAGATCGAGATGCAGCGGCGTGATGGTCACGCACCCCTTGGACAGGACGTCGAAGTCGGTCCCCTCGGCCTCCTCCCACCGGGGAGAGCCGGCGATCCAGTAGTACTTGCGCCCCCGGGGGTCCTGCTTCTCGATGATCGACTGCTGATAGCGGCGGCGGCCCAGGTGGGTGAACCGGACGCCGCGGATCGTCCCCGCCGGGAAGTTGACGTTGAGCAGCAGGTCCTCCGGCAGCGTCTCCTGCCGCAGCAGCTCCGCCGCCAGCTCGGCGGCGTAGCGGGCCCCCGGCTCGAAGGAGAAGTGCTCGCCCACCTCCTGGCTGAACGCCACCGACGGGACGCCCAGCAGGGTGCCCTCGAAGGTGGCCGAGACCGTGCCCGAGTAGGTCACGTCGTCCCCGAGATTGGTGCCGAAGTTGATGCCGGAGCAGACCAGGTCGGGCGGGTCGTCCCGGAGCAGCCAGAGCAGCGCCAGGTTGACGCAGTCGGTCGGGGTGCCGTCCACCGAGTACCAGCCGTCCTCGATCTGCTGGATGCGCAGGGGCCGGTGCAGGGTCAGCGCGTGGCCGGAGGCGCTCTGCTCCCGGTCCGGGGCCACCACGGTCACGCGCGCCACCCCGGACAGCGCCCTCGCCAGGAGCTTGATGCCCTCGGAGAACACGCCGTCGTCGTTGGTGATGAGAATGCTCTTGCGCCGGATCGGATCGTCCTCCCCGGCGGATTCGGCGGCTGCGGTCGGTTCGCTCACGGTCGGGCCTTCAGGAGGAGAGGTACCGGTCCACGAGGGGGGCGAGCCGGCGGCGGGTCTCCGCCGGGATGGTCGCCGGGTCGGTGATGATCGCCCCGGCCAGGGCGTTGGCGCACGGGTGATCATCGGCCCGCTCCGGCAACCGGGCGATCAGGTTCGCCACCACCTGCTGGCCGGTCTTCACGTTCTGGCGCAGGACCTCGAGGATCGACGCCGTGTGGGCGGCCTCCTCCTCCTCGTGCCAGCAGTCGTAGTCGGTGACCATCGCCAGGGTGACGTAGCAGATCTCCGCCTCCCGGGCCATGCGCGCCTCCTGGAGATTGGTCATGCCGATCACGTCGACGCCCCAGGAGCGGTAGACGTGGCTCTCGGCCCGGGTCGAGAACTGGGGCCCCTCCATGCACAGGTAGGTGCCGCCCCCGTGGACCGTGGCGCCCGCATCCCGGGCGGCGCCGACGGCCAGCTCCGCCATCTCGGGGCAGATCGGATCGGCGAGGGAGACGTGGGCCACCAGGCCGTCGCCGAAGAAGCTGTCCGGACGGTGGCGGGTGCGGTCGAAGAACTGGTCCGGCACCACGATGTGGGTCGGCTCGTAGGCGTGCTTCATGGAGCCGACCGCCGAGACCGAGACGATGCGCTCGACCCCCAGCACCTTCATGCCGTAGACGTTGGCCCGGAAGTTGATCTCCGAGGGCATCAGCCGGTGGCCGCGGCCGTGGCGCGCCAGGAAGGCGACCGAGCGCCCCTCCAGCTCGCCCAGCACGTAGACGTCCGACGGATCGCCGAAGGGCGTGCTCACCGTGCGCTCCTCCCGGATCTCCAGCCCCTCCATCGCGTAGAGGCCGCTCCCCCCGATCACCCCGATGTCGATCTCTCCCATGGGCTCCCTTTCGTGGTTTCCGCCGTGGTCCCGGCGCGGTGTCGCCGCTCGCTCCCTCGCCCGGGCGGGGCCAAGTATAGTCCCGCCGCGGGGGTCCGGGCCAGGGGCACCATGAGGCGTTCATCCGGGGCACGAGCTGTTCATCTGAACAGATGAAGTGTACATTCAGCGCACGATCCGGCAAACGGCGTGGCCCCGGTTCCCCCGACCCGCCGTCGGTCGTTCGGTTCTTCGATCATCGCTCGACACTCGGTCCGCCGCCGGGTCCGCGGCGCCCGTAGCCGGTGGCGACCGCGAGGACCACCATTCCGAGGAGCGCCCAGGAGTGGAGGTTCGCCATGCCGGCCGCGAGCGGCGTGATCCGCGGCATGCCGAACGCCTCCGCGCCGGCGGTCAGGCTGGAGGCCAGGATGGTGGGAATGCAGTAGGGCAGCAGGAACGGGTAGGTGCAGACCGTCACGTCCAGGAGGTTGGCCCGGCGGTACGGGCCGATGCCGAAGCGCTCCCCCGTGCGGCGCACGAAGTCCCCCACGGTGAGGATCGCCACCACCGAGTGGGTGGTGAGGAGGACCGCGGCGGAGGTGGCGCCGAACGCCCAGAGCTCGGCCCCGCGGGCGGTCCGGGTGCGCCGCTCGGCCAGCTCGACCAGGCGGCGCAGCACGCCGGTCGCCTCGAGCCCGCCCACCAGGCCCATGAGCAGGAGGGTGAAGACCGCCACCCCGATGCCCCGCTCCATCCCCTCCACGATCAACCCGCGGGCGGTGAACCCCCCGGCGTCGATGGAGAGCACCGCCGCCGGCGCGATCAGGCCGAGCGGGAGCCCCAGCACCAGCGCCGCCACGATGCCGGCGGTCAGCCCTTCGAGCAGGTGGCGGCGCGCCAGCAGCAGGCCGAGCACCACCGCCGGCGCGATCAGCATCGGCAGCCCCCGGGGGCTGACGTCGAGCGGCGGGAGGGAGGCCCCGGGCGCCGGATCCGGAGCACCCGGCACCGCCCCCTCCCCGCCCGCTCCGGCCAGCGCCGCGAACAGCGCCAGCGCCACCGCGGCCGCCGGCAGGGCGTAGCGCATCCGGCTCCGCACCACGCCCCCCAGGTCCGCCCACTGGGTGGTGGCCGAGGCGATGGTGGTGTCCGACACCGGGGAGACGTTGTCGCCGAAGGTGGCGCCGCCGAGGATCGCGCCCAGCAGCCAGACCGGCTCGGTGCCGAGGGCGGCCCCGGCCGGATAGAGCAGCGGGGCCGCCAGCAGCAGGGTGCCCAGGCTGGTGCCCGTGGCGGTGGCGACCACCGCCGTCACCAGGAAGGAGACCGCCGCGAAGCCGCCCCCGGCGACCCCGGCGGCGCGGGCGAGCCAGACCAGGGACTCGACGAAGCCGCTGGCGTTCATCAGGGCGGCCAGCACCCCGGCCAGCAGCCAGGCGAGCACCATGACCATCACGATGGGCCGGCTCATGCCGTGGATCGCGGCGTCGGCGTAGGCCGCCCGGTCCCGCGCCAGGGCGAGGCCGGCGGTCAGGGCCGCCAGCAGCACCGGCCAGAAGCCCCGCTCGTCCGGCGCCCCGGAGAGCGCGAGCCAGGCGACCCCGGCCAGGAAGATCGCGAACGGGGCGACCGCCCCGGCGAGCCCGCCGTGGAAGCGGAGCAGTGGCCGGTGCGGCGCGTCCCGGGGATCGGTCATCGTGGGAAAATGGGCGGATGAACGACGAGGAGGCTACCATGCCCGCCACTTCGGGCGATCCGGACCGACCGGACGAGTTCACCCTCTACGACCTGCGCGTCGAAGTGATCGGCGCCCGGGACGAGATGGTCTGCAACCACCGGATCGGCGACTCCTTCGAGCTCTCCGGCGAGAACCTGTCGCTCCCGCCGGGGCAGACCTTCCCCATCTACCCGCTGGCGGCCCTGCTACCGTTGCTGCCGGCCAAGCAGCGCCCGACCGATCCAGCCGACTGGATGACCACCGACACCGACGTGGCCTGCCCCGACCCGAACTGCGGCGCCGTCTTCCGGATCACGCGGATCCGCGAGCGGACCTTCCGCCACGGCGACGTGACCGTGGTGCCGCTGCCCGAGCCCCCCTCCGGGAAGGGGTCGTGAGCCCGACCGGGCCGACCGGGCCGACCGGGCCGACCGGGCCTACCGGGTCGACCGAGCGGATCGAGCTCGCCCCCGGGTATTCGATCCCGCGGGTGATCAACGGCGCCTGGCAGCTCTCCGCGGGGCACCGGAGAGGGGGAGGTCCGGACCGGACGGACGGAGCCGTCTCCGACCTCCTGGAGCTCGCCCGGGCCGGCCTCACCGCCTTCGACGGCGCCGACATCTACACCGGCGTCGAGGAGCTCCTGGGCGCCGCCCGCCGGCGGTGGCGCGGAGCCGAGCCGCTGCGGGTGCACACCAAGCTGGTGCCCGACCTGGCCGTGCTCCCCCACCTGTCCCGAGAGCTGGTGGAGCGCTCGGTCGACCGGTCGCTCCGGCGCCTCGGGGTCGATCGCCTCGACCTGGTGCAGCTCCACTGGTGGGACTACCGGATCCCAGGGACCGTCGAGACCGCCGGCTGGCTGGACGCGCTCCGCCGGGAGGGCAAGATCCGCCACCTGGGCGCCACCAACTTCGACGCCCCCCGGCTGGCCGCGATCCTCGACTCCGGGGTCGAGCTGGTCTCGCACCAGGTCCAGTACTCGCTCCTCGACCGCCGGCCGGAGGGGGCGATGGCCGACCTCGCCCGGACGCGGAACGTCGGCCTCCTCTGCTACGGCACCCTGGCCGGCGGCTTCCTGTCGGAGCGCTGGCTCGGCCGGCCGGAGCCGCGCGAGCCGGCCGCGGAGCTCCCCAACCGGTCGCTCACCAAGTACAAGCTGATCCTGGACGAGCTCGGGCCGTGGGAGCTGTTCCAGGAGCTGCTGCGGGTGCTGGCGCGGATCGGCGAGAAGCACGGGGTCAGCCTGTCGGCCGTGGCCCTGCGCTGGGTCCTCGACCGGCCGGGGGTGGCCGCGGTGATCCTCGGCGTGCCCAGGGCGGAGCGGCTCCGGGAGCGGCTCGCCGACACGCTCCGGGTGTTCGACCTGCGCCTGGACGAGCGGGACCGGGCGGCCGTCGACCGGGTCCTGGCCGAGAGCCGCGGGCCCGGCGGCCCGGTCTACGGCCTGGAGCGGGTCCCCGGCGGGCGCCACGCCGCGATCATGCGCTACGACCTGAGCCGGGTGTGACCGGACCTACCCCTGCGTCCGGACGCTCCGGACGGCGAGGCGCTGGGCCGTGCCGGCGGCGAAGAGGTAGTTCTCCGCCAGGCCCCGGAAGACCTCGGTGAGGGGGAACGCACCGAGGGCCAGCACCGGGGTCAGGAGGGCCGCGGCGTCGTAGAGCAGCCAGCAGAGCATGCTCGCCGTGATCAGCGCCCAGGGCCAGGCGAAGAGCCCGCCCCGGAGCCCCACGGCGGTCAGCAGCAGCGGGGCCAGCAGGCAGAGCGACAGGATGTCGACCACCGCCGAGACGAACAGGGTCAGGGCGCTCCAGTCGCCGGCGAAGAGATCCTGACCGTGGCGGAGCGCCCCCGGGCCGGCCACGACCAGCGCCAGCACGGCCGCGGCCCCCGTCACGACGGCCACCCCGGACCGGCCGCCGGGGAGCGCGATGGCGGCCACCTTCCAGGCGCGCGCCAGCAACCAGATGCCGGCGAGGAGCGCCGCGTTGCTGAGCACCCCGAGGCCGCTGATCAGGACGGCCTCGAATCCGCCGGCCGCCGAGGAGAGCTCGAGCGGCGGCAGCCGCAGCAGGTCCCGGATCAGCACCGCCACCGTCGCCGCCGCCAGCCACCACCAGGCCCGTCGCAGATGGTCGCCGGCTCCGAACGCCGAGACCGCCGCGA
>JASFUJ010000014.1:0-14435 GCA_050050355.1 Acidobacteriota bacterium | reverse complement strand
CTGTGCTTGACGAACCCGTGGCACTCGTTGCAGCTCTGGGCATCCAGACCCGCCACCCGCAGGTGCTGACCGTTACCCTGGAGGGTCGCACGGTGGCCGAACGCGACCGGGCCTTCCTCGCTCTCCCACTCCTCGAGCTTGAACGGGCCGTCCCCCAGGCCGTCCAGGCTGTTGAAGGGAGTGCTGAAGACCAGCAACCCGAGCTGGCGGGCCTCGGTGCAGGAGAGCTTGCCCGACTGGAGCAGCTTCACCAGCTCCGGTTGGGTCAGGTCCGCGGTCGCCGTGTGGTTCGGTTCCTCGACGCTCGCCGCGAGGGGCACGGCGAGGATCATCAGAGCGGCGAGCGTGATCAGTAGGTGTTTCCTCATCTCCCGTCTCCTTTTGCGTTGCGGAGGAGCCCTGCCCGGTTCCCGTGCTCCGACGGCGGTGGGGCGGCGCGAGGCCGCGGAACCGTTCGCTCGTCCGGGAGACCGGAGCACGGTCGGGTTCGACTCGGGGCTCGGGGCCTGGTTCCTCCGACTTGTTGGTATCTGGGAGTCTACGGAGGGCGCGGTGGACCGGCTGTCAACCAACTGACTCGTCCGGGCCAACCAGTTGACGCCGGACCGCGGCGAGGGCGCAAAAAAAGGCGCGGGGGCTCGCGCCCCCGCGCCTCGTTCGGGCTCATCCCCTGACGGGGACGCGCCAGATCGTTCCTGTCCGGATGTCACTGGATCGGCAGCAGCTCCTCGTTGGGGTTCTTCGGAGTGCGGAGCGTCTTGAGGAACGAGATCAGAGCCGCCTGGGCGTCCGACGAGAGGCCGGCGTAGTAGTCCCTTGCACTCTGCGCCTCGCCGCCGTGCATGGTGATGGCCTCGTGCAGGGTGGTGGCGCGGCCGTCGTGGAGGTAGGGCGCGGTGTCCGCGATGCCCCACAGGCGGGCGGTGGTGAACTCGCCGTTGGGGATGTGGCCGCGCTCGAAGGTCTCCTCCAGGCCCGGACCCATGTAGTGCCGCTTGAGGTCGGCGTAGAGCGGAACCACGACGCCGGTACCGTCCTTGTCCTTGCTGAAGCCCACCTTGTGCAGGTCGACCTCGTAGTAGACGTTGGCGAACGGATCGTCGGCCACCTCGGGGTGGGCCAGCGGCACGGAGCGGAGCTGGGTCTTCAGCTCCGGCCGGTGGCAGTTGGCGCAGCCGGCCTGCTGGAAGACCTGCTGACCCCACTCGGCCTCGCCGTCCAGGTTCTCCTGGAAGGGCCGGGGGTTCGAGACGTCGAAGATGTGGAGCACGCTGAACTCACCGATGGACACCTCGAGGCTCACGCCGTCGCCGTCCTCGTCGGCCAGGCCGACGACCTCTTCCGGCTGGATGCCGAAGTGGAACTGCATGGCGCCGCGGTCGAAGTCCCGCATGGAGAAGTTCTCGCCCTTGCGGCCGAACGGCCGGACCACCAGGTCCTCGTCCACGCCCTCGGCGTTGATGTCCACGCTGCCGCCACCCTGGCTCACCAGGTGACCGAAGTTGACGCCGTGGGTGTCCAGGGAGATCACGGTGCCCGCGGGCGCCTGCTCGGCCTGGTCCAGGTAGTGCTGCAGGTCGGCGGTCATCTCCTTGGCCAGGAGCTCCACGCCGCCGCCGCCGAACAGGAACGGCGGGTTGGCGAAGCGGCCGTTGAAGTCCGCGACGCCGTCCGGGTCGAGCGGCAGGTCCGGATCGTGACCGGCCACGTACTGCACCCGGTCGTCCCAGGAGTCCGCCACGTCGATCAGGCTGGGCATGATGATGGCGTTCTGCACCACGCCGCCCACGCCGGCGATGCCGAGGGTCGGCGGCAGCGTCCGGGCGCTGACGAAGCCGTGGCACTCGTTGCAGCTCTGGGCGTCGAGGCCGTTGACCCGCAGGAACTGGCCGTTGCCCTGGAGGGTCGGACGGTGGCCGAACGCGATGGGATCGTCCTGCCACTCGCTCAGGTCGAACGGACCGTCACCGTGGCCGTCCAGGGTGTTGAAGGGGGTGCTGAAGACCAGCAGACCGAGCTGCCGCGCCTCCTTGTGAGTGATGGCGTTCGAGCTCAGGCCCTGCACCACGTCGGCCTGGGTCAGGCCGCTCGTCGCCTGATGCGCCGGCTCCTGAACCTGGGCCAGCATCGGCGCGGCGAGAACCACCAAGGCAGCGGCTCCGATCAACAGATGTCTTCTCATGGTCCCGTCTCCTTTCGGATCAAACGAGGGCCGGTCGCTTCGGGGCTTCACGAGTGACGGGTCCCGGGGGCGGCGGTGCTGGTCTCTCGAGCTCGACCGTCCGGCATCGAATGTCTTCGGCGCCGGGTGCCGCCCAGCAGGACCTCCGTCGACCGACCAGGTCCCTCTGATTGGATGTAGCGGAGATTCTATGTCATCGCCCGGGCCGCTGCCGTCAAGTACTTGACGAGAATTGTCACAAAATTACGGCAGAAGCGAAACGAGCCCCGTCACGCCGGCTGCTCGTGGAGCTCGTTCACCCTCATCGCTCGAGGGGATGGTTCGCCTGGAGCCCCGCGTCGGTCAGCACGATGCGCCGCCCTCTCCGCTCGATGAGACCGCGGGCCTCGATCTCCGACAACATCTTGGACGCCCACTGGCGCGAGCAGCCGAGGGTTCCGGCCAGGTCCTGGACGGTGAGCGGCGCATCGAGCAGCAGTCCGCCGTCGGTGGACACGCCGCAGGCGTCGGCCAGCTCCTGGAGCTTGTGGAGCAGGCGCACGACCAGGGGAAGCCCGCCGTCCGACTCGTACATCCCCTCCTGCAGGCGTTCGAAGTCCTGGCTCATGCGGACCAGGAGCTCCACCGCCAGTGACGGCGTCCGCAGCAGGAAGGGAACGAACTGCTTGCGCGGGAAGAACTCGAGCCGGCATTCCTCCACGGTCTCCGCCGTCACGTGGTACGGATCGCCGGTGATGACCTCCGTCAGGCCGATCATCTCGGACGGCGTGAGCATCCGCACGCCGACCGGCTTGCCGGATTCGGTCAGGTGGAGGAGCCGGATGAGCCCCGACTGGAGGATGTACAGGCCATCGGCCCGCTCCCCCTGGCGGATGATCATGGTGCCCGCCGAGTAGAACCGGGCCTGGGCCAGCTCCTGGAACTCCTCACGGGCCTCATCGGTGAGGTTGGTGAAGCTGCACGTGGTGCTCGCCTCACACGCGGTACAGCGATCTGATTCTCTGGCAGCCAAGATTGAGCCTCCCGGAGCTCCTGGAACTCAGGGCAACGAACGAGCAAGAACTACAGAAACGAACCTCAAGTGAGCCTTCCACCCACTGAGGTGCTCGCGGGGAGGGATTCCGAGACAGCCGCCAGCTTATTCCTCTTCCGATGGGGTCCGCCAGGGGCGGAGGCCCCTCGCCCCTCCGACGGCACGAAAAAAGGCCCGCGCGCCGATCGATCGGCGCGCGGGCCCCCGGGCGTCGGTTGCCCGGTGTGGTTGATGGCTCGAGCTCAGTTCTTGACGGTGTCGAACTCGCTCATGAACGACATCTCCATCGGCTGGCCGCCCAGGTCCTGGACCCCGGTGGTGATCGCCACGCAGTAGGTCTCCTTCGTGGCCAGATCCAGGTCCGGGTCGAAGGTCCAGACGTCGCCGGTGCCGTTGCCGGTGATGGTGCCGGTGACGGCCGCGCCCATCTGGTTGCAGGGGTTCTGACCGTTGCCGCCGGCGGAGTAGAGCAGGAACGTCGTCGAGTTGACGTTCATCACCGGCTCGGAGAAGGTCGCCACCACGTTCGTGTTGACCGCAACGTTGTTGGCGCCGTCCGGCGGGTCGATCGCCGTCACGTACGGCGCAGGGTCACCTGGAGGGGGACCACCGCCGCCGCCGAAGCCGAGGGTCCAGCTCGAGTCGCCGACGCCCTCGCCCAGGTTGCGGGCGGTGTCGAAGCTCCACGTGATGTCGTTCGCCGTGCAGTTGCCGTTGTAGTCGCAGATCGGCGCGGCGACCGTCGCGGTGTAGGTGGTGTTGCCCGCGAGCACCGTGTCGTGCACGTACAGGCCCCACGTGCCGTCGCTGAGCTGGTCGACGAAGGCCGGCACGCTCGCGCCGCCGGTCTCGAGGGTGAAGCTGGTGGCGTCCACCCCGGTCACCGGCTCGCTGAAGTCGATCTTCACCACCGCCTCGCGGTGGGCGTCGTTCGCTCCATCGGCCGGGTACAGCGCGTTGGCCGCCGGCGGCGTGGTGTCGTTCACGCCGGTGATGTTGATCACCCAGTTGCCGACCTCCATGGGCACCGGCGGGGCGCCCTCGACCACGGCCGGCTCGACCGCCGGGGTCCGGCCGTCGCAGAGGCCCTTGAGCACGCAGGGCTCGAGGTCGAAGTCGGTGTCGGTGTCGGCCAGGTTGCCGAGGAACTCGGTGGCGACGATCGCCTCCATCGACTGGTAGTAGACCACCGCGGTCACGGCGATCGGTCCCTGGGTCCCCGCCGGGATGACCACCGAGTAGCGGTCGAGCTGGGCGGTGGCGTCCGCGTGGGGCTGCGGCCGCAGGCGGGTGTCCTGGAGAAATGCGTCGTCGTAGACCTCGCCGTCGCCGTCGTCGTCCGTGTACTGCGGCAGGCCCAGCGGGTTGGCGCGGTCGATGACCGTGCCGCCCGAGTCGATCGGCAGGCCGTTGGCGTTGGTCACCAGGTTGAGCGGCGTCGCGTACGGCAGCGCCAGGGTCGGACAGCCGTCACCCAGCGAGGCGACCGCCTTGAACTGGTACGAGTACGGATCGGGCGAGCCGGCCGGCAGGCTCCAGTTGCAGCCCGGCCAGTTCGGATCGATCACGTCGGCGTCGGTCAGGTAGCCGACGCCGGTCGAGGTCCGGCTCCAGAAGGAGTCCTGAATCTCGAGCTCGTCGCCGGTGGCCAGATCCCAGGCCCGGACCGACAGCCACGCGTTGCGCCCTTCGGGGAAGCCGGAGGGGAAGTTGTGGCCGCAGCCGGTGTTCTCGACCGTGACCGAGATCGCCTGAGTGGTGCCGTCGGCGGCGCTCGAGGGTCCGGTGACGGTCACGTCCAGCGCGTTCCTCAGCCGGTCCCAGGCCATCCGCGCGTGCTGCGTCGGTGTGCCCGTGTCGGTGACGTTCTCGAAGTAGGCGTGGTGGTACACGCTGTCCGAGGCGGCCGACGAGTAGCTGTAGACCGACAGCTCCGGGTACGGCTCCACCGAGCCGTTGCCGGTGATGTCCGCGCCGAGCAGGCGGGTGATGTAGGCGTTGCCGCCGACGAAGTGGTGGGAGTAGAAGACCGGGCGCACCGGGCCCTTGCTGCAAGCCTGACCGGTCAGCGGGGCCACCGGCGCGCCCCCGTCGAAGAGAGTCTGGGCGGTCCCGGGCTGGCCGTAGTCCTGCTGCATGTGGCAGGTCTGGCAGTCCCGCTTGAAGCTCGGGTCGAAGTTGGGATTGCTCGGCCGGTCGGCGTAGCGGGAGTTCCTCCACTCGGTGTAGGTGCGCTCGATCGGGAAGCCGCCGACCCAGTTCCCGAGTTGGTTGGCGATGGTGAACCCATTGGTCACGTCGTGGCAGGACGCGCACATCTCCGCCCGGTCGAAGAAGGCCGAGTAGTAGCCCGGGTGCTTGCCGGCGAACGAGCCCTGCTGGTAGTAGAAGTTGATGTTGAAGACGTCCGAGACGTACGGATCGAGCATCGCCGTGTAGTCGTTCCAGGACAGCGGCCCGAAGCGCTCCGGGTTGCCGATCGCGTGGGGCGACAGACGGTAGGAGCCGGCGCCGACGCCGTAGCCCAGGTTCGGGCTGTTGGCGTCCGCGACGCCGAGGATGTCCTGTTCGGCCGGGACCAGGATCTGGTGCCGGTCGTTGGTGCCGTTGGCCGGGTAGTACTCGGTGCCGCTCTTCTGGTAGTTGTGGTACGGCGTGTAGCGGGTTCCCACGGCGGAGTGGCAGACCTGGCAGGTGATCCCCTGCTGACCGGACTCGGTGTTGCGGTACTGGGCGGAGACCGTGGCGAAGGCCAGGCCGGTGCCGTCGTCCGAGGTCGGGTCGAAGTTGGGATCGGTCCCGCCGTGCTCCTGGCCGGAGGGCTGGTCCGTGATCACGTTGGCCAGCGGGATGTTGTCCGCGTAGTTGGTCGGCATGTGGCAGCGCGAGCAGAACTCGTCCGCCAGCGAGCCGGAGCCGTTGGTGACGTGGGTCGTGCCGCCGCCCAGGTCCCACTCGGAGGTGCAGTTGGCCGCGGCGAACGGATTGATGGCGTTCTTGGCGGTGCCGTCCGGCGGATCGGGAATGTCGCAGTCGCCGTCGGTGGCCGTCAGCCGGGCCACCAGCAGGAAGGCGCCGCGCCAGGCCACGTCCCGCCAGGAGTTCGACATCATCGAGCCGTTCCAGTCGTCGATGATGTAGCTGGAGTGGCAGCCGCAGCTTCCGGGGCTGTCCTGGCCGGTCCAGTCGGCCTCCCACGGCGGCGGGAAGTGCTGGGCCTCGCTCACCACGTATGGCGCCGGCTCCGGAATCCGGTTCGGCAACTCACCGTGGCGGGCCATCGCCTGGAAGCCCAGGGCGAGGACCGCCAGCGCGGCCACCGCCACGATCGAAGTTTTCAGGAATGCTCTCGCGTCCATCGTCCGCCTCCTTCTCGTGTCGTAGGGCCCTTCCGGTCGGGGCGCAGGACTTCGATCACCCGTCGCGAAGTCCGCGCGACATCCTACGCTCCTCCTGCTTCCGGGGAGAACGTCACGCGGTGAGCTCAGGTTCGAAATGGCGCATAAAGTAGACTAGCGACGAGTCCGCCCTGTTTCGGTCAAGGCGTTGACGGCGAATTGGAAACCAGTTGATGTTTCTTGTGCAGTTTGTGTGATGAGGGCCTCGCGGAGGACCGAGGGTGGTTCCCGCGGCTCGACGTTCTTCGGGGGCGTCTCGTTCGGCCCCGGTGTGGCGGGATGACGTGGCGGGATGGAGCCGGCGGGAAGGGAGGAGCACCTGCGAGCCGCCCCGTTGCGCCCGGCCGAGACGAGCAACGGGCCCGCACGCCGTCGAGCGTGCGGGCCCGCGGACGGAGAGAGCCCGTCCGAAGTTGGTGCGATCAGAGCTAGAACCCGAGGGTCCAGCTCGAATCGCCGGTTCCCTGGTCGAACCTCCGGGCGGTGTCGAAGCTCCAGGTGATGGGGTTGGTGGTGCAGTTGCCGTTGTAGTCGCAGATCCCAGCGGCGATGGTGACGTCGTAGGTGGTTCTGCCTTGCAGAACGGTGTCGTGGACGAACAGACCCCAGGTGCCGTCGCTGAGCTGATCGACGTAGGCCGGCACGCTCACGCCTCCGTCCGACAGGGTGAAGGTGGTCTCGTCGAGCCCGGTCACCGGCTCGTCGAAGTCGATCTTCACCACCGCGTCGAGGCGGGCGGTGTTGGTGCCGGGGGTCGGATACATGTTGACCGCCGCCGGCGGGCTGTTGTCGGCCACGCCGGTGACGTTGATCACCCAGCTTCCGACCTCGACCGGCACCGGCGGAGCGCCTTCGACCACCGCCGGCTCGTAGGCCGGCACGCGGCCGTCGCACAGGCCCTTGAGCACGCAGGGCTCCAGGGAGAAGTCGGTGTCGGTGTCCGCCAGGTTGCCGAGGAACTCGGTGCCGACGATCGACTCCATCGACTGGTAGTAGACGACCGCGGTGACCGCGATCGGACCCTGGGTGCCCGCGGGGATGATCACCGAGTAGCGGTCGAGCTGCGCGGTGGCGCCCGGGTGGGGCATCGGCCGCAGGCGGGTGTCCTGGAGGTAGGCGTCGTCGAAGAGCTCGCCGTCGCCGTCGATGTCGGTGTACTGCGGCAGGCCGAGCGGGTTGGCGCGGTCGATGACCGTGCCGCCCGAATCGATCGGCAGGCCGTTGGCGTTGGTCACCAGGTTGAGCGGCGTCGCGTACGGCAGCGCCAGGGTCGGGCAGCCGTCACCCAGCGAGGCGACCGCCTTGAACTGGTACGAGTACGGATCGGGCGAGCCGGCCGGCAGGCTCCAGTTGCAGCCCGGCCAGTTCGGGTCGATCACGTCCGCGTCGGTCAGGTAGCCGACGCCGAGGGAGTCACGGTTCCAGAAGGAGTCGTGGATCATCAGCTCGTTGCCGGTGGCCGTATCCCAGGCCCGGACCGACAGCCAGGCGTTGCGCCCCTCCGGGAACCCGGACGGGAAGTTGTGGCCGCAGCCGGTGTTCGAGACCTCCACCGAGACCGCCGCGTTGGTGCCGGCGTCGGCGCTGGTCGGGCCGGTCACGTCGACCGTCAGGGCGTTCCTCAGCCGGTCCCAGGCCATCCGCTCGTGGTGGGTGCGCTCCCCCGTGTTGCCCGTGTTCTGGAAGTAGGCGTGGTGGTAGACGCTGTTGGAGTCGGCCGACGAGTAGCTGTAGACCGAGAGCTCCGGGTACGGCTCCACCGACCCGTTGTTGGTGATGTCCGCGCCGAGCAGGCGGGTGATGTAGGCGTTGCCGCCGATGAAGTGGTGCGTGTAGAAGACCGGACGGACCGGACCCTTGCTGCAGGTCTGGCTGGTCAGCGGGGCCACCGGCGCGCCGCCGTCGTACAGGGTCTGGGCGGTGCCGGGGTTGCCGAAGGTCTGCTGCATGTGGCAGGTCTGGCAGTCCCGCTTGAAGCTCGGGTCGAAGTTGGGGTTGCTCGGCCGGTCGGCGTAGCGGGAGTTCCTCCACTCGGTGTAGGTGCGCTCGATCGGGAAGCCGCCGGCCCAGTAGCCCAGGGGGTTGGCGATGGTGAACCCGTTGGTCACGTCGTGGCAGGTGCCGCACATCTCGGCGCGGTCGTAGATGGCCGAGTAGTAGCCCGGGTGCTTGCCGGCGAAGTCGCCCTGCTGGTAGTAGAAGTTGATGTTGAAGACGTCCGAGACGTACGGATCGAGCATCGCCGTGTAGTCGTTCCAGGACAGCGGACCGAAGCGCTCGGGGTTGGTGATCGCGTGGGGCGAGAAGCGGTAGGCCCCGGCTCCGATGCCGTAGCCCAGGTTCGGGCTGTTGGCGTCCGCGACGTTGAGGATGTCGGTCTCGTTCGCGGGCAGTTGCTGTTCCCGGTTGTTGGCGCCGGTGGCCGGGTAGTACTCGGTGCCGGTCTTCTGGTAGTTGTGGTACGGCGTGTAGCGGGTGGCCGGCATGGAGTGGCAGACCTGGCAGTAGATGCCCTGCTGGCCCGACTCGGTGTTCCTGTACTGGGCGGCTACGGTGGCGAACGCCTCGCCGGTGCCGTCGTCCGAGGTCGGGTCGAAGCTCGGATCGGCCGGACCGTGCTCCTGCCCGGAGGGGGCGTCGGGGCCGACGGTCGCCAGCGGGATGTTGTCCGCGTAGTTGGTCGGCATGTGGCAGCGCGAGCAGAACTCGTCCGCCAGGGATCCGGACCCGCTGGTCGTGTGAGTCACGCCGGCGCCCAGGTCGAAGGTCGACGTGCAGTTGCCGTTCGCGAAGGGGTTGATGGCGCTTTTGGTGGTGCCGTCGGGCGGGTTCGGGATGTCGCAGTCACCGTCGGTGGCGGTCAGGCGCGCGACGAGCAGGAAGGCGCCCCGCCAGGCCACGTCCCGCCAGGAGTTCGACATCATCGAGCCGTTCCACTGGCCGTTGATGAAGCTCGAGTGGCAGCCGCAGTTGCCGGGGTTGTTGACGCCGTTCCAGTCGCCCTCCCAGGGCGGCGGGAAGGACTGCGCCTCGCTCACCACGTACGGGGCGGGCTCCGGTATGTGGTTGGGCAGCTCGCCGTGGCGAGCCATCGCCTGGAAGCCCAGGGCGAGGACCGCCAGGGCCGCTCCTGCGACGACGATGGTCTTGAGGAATGTTCTCGATCGCATGGTCCGCCTCCTCCGTTGGTCGTGGCCTCGGGTCATTCCCGGGCCCTGTGCTGCATCCGGCCGTCCCGGTTTCCCGGCTGTGGGTGGCAGCTCTCGGATGCGGTCGATGACAGCTCGCCGCCCTCCCTCCGATCGATGCCTCGTCTGATGGGACAGCCGCTTTTCGCACCGTAGGAGTTGGTCAGTGACGAATCAGTCAAGATGTTGACGGCTCGGAGGAAACTGGTTGACGGTTTCCGCGGGTCGTGCTACGGGCGGGGCGGCATCCGCCGGCCGTTCCGGTCACGATGGGAGGACGGGGGGCGCGGGGTTCGGACGGGTGACCCGGAGGATCTCAGTGAAGCTTCGCCTCAAACCGACGAGAGCTCCGACGTCGAAGCGACGCGAGCTCCGGGCGGGGGCGTCCCCTTCCCCCCTGGAGGGAGGGAAGGGGATCGAGGGGTTGTGGGGGTGATCCGGTTCGACCGCGTCCCCTTCCCCCCTGGAGGGAGGGAAGGGGATCGAGGGGTTGTGGGGGTGATCCGGAGGATCGCCTAGTGGGAGGGCATCGGCGAGCCGCTCGGAGCCGACCCGTGAGGAGCCATGTTGTCCTCGTGGTGGCCGACGCCGGCATAGGCGTCGATGAACCGTTCCACCTCGGCCACCCAACCGCTCCCCGCGAGGTCGCGCTCGTCGAAGGTGGCGATCCGGCCCCAGGCGGTGGCGGCCAGCCGGGCGTCCATCCAGGGGTAGGGGGCGACCACCAGGAAGTCGTTCCGGCCGGCCAGCTCCTCGAGCCGTGCGACCAGGGCTGGGCAGCCCTCGGGGCAGTTGTACTGGAGCGCCACGCCGCCGTCGAGGAGGTTGTGGACCTGGAGCGGCAGCGGCAGCGGCACCCGGTGGACCCCCCAGTCGGCGGTGAACGGCAGGTACGGGCCGGAGGTGGGCGGGCTGGTGAGGTAGGGCGTGTGCGGCGCGAGCGGGCTGGCGACGGGCTCGGCCGGGTGGTGGACCAGGAGAGCCCGTCCGGGGTCCGATCCGGAAGGGGTCTCCGGCTCGGTCGTGAAGGCGTCGATCCCGCCCTCCCGGAAGGGCTCGCCGGCGACGGGCTCGAACCCTCCGAGGCGCGCCGGATCGAAGAGATCTTCGTCCAGGCCCTGGTCCACCTCGAAGTCGGTGAGCTGGACGTGCTGGAGCCAGTCTCCCTCGACCACGCGCTCCAGACGCCGGGGCATCAGCGGCCCGTCCGCTCCCACCGGCTCGAATTCGTAGAGCTTGGTCTCCGCGGCCCGCGGAGCCGCCCCCGTGGCGTGCCCGCCCGCCTCGAACACGGGGAACTGCTCGATCAGGTTGGTGGGCAGACCGGTCTCGGCGTCGATCCAGAGCTGGGAGGTCACGACCTCGGTCTCCTCTCCGCCGGGAGCTCCCGTCGCTTCGGGGCTGGTGCCGATCACGTAGAAGCGCCGGCCGCCCTCCCGGACCTCGGAGACCAGATCGACCGCCAGGCCGCCGCGCAGGAAGCGGCTTCCGGGCACGTCGCCGGCCAGGTGGTGGATCGCCTCGTCGACCGTCAGGTTGGGCAGGCTGTAGACCACGCTCGCCAGGTCCTGGCGCGGAGTCACCCAGAAGCGCCCGGCGGCGTCGAGGGAGACGCTGACGCCGTCGCGCGAGATGCGCACGCCGCCCCCGGAGATCTCGGTCCGGAGCGCGTCGGGCGCCAGCAGGGCCAGCCGCACCGTGCGGGAGTGCATGACCGGCTCGGCCCCGTCCTCGGCGGATTCCTCCTCGGGCTCCTCGAGCCAGCTGGTCGTCTCGGTCCAGGCCAGGTCCCGGAACCCGGCCCGGCCGTCTGCGCCGTCGGACGCCGCACCGCCGCGGGCCAGGGCGAGGATCTCTCGCAGGAGCTTGCGGCCTTCGCTCTCGCCGGAGCGCAGGCGGCTCCGTGCTTCGTTCGAGACGGCGACGACCTCCACGTCCTGCGGCTCGTCGCCGGTCGGGATCTCACGCCGCACTCCCAGGTCCGGCAGGCCGAGCTCGATCAGTCGTCCCCCGGGT
This sequence comes from Acidobacteriota bacterium, assembly GCA_050050355.1. Taxonomy (GTDB): domain Bacteria; phylum Acidobacteriota; class Thermoanaerobaculia; order Multivoradales; family DATKCC01; genus JASFUJ01. Next base: position 2,618 of record JASFUJ010000014.1, on the reverse strand, counting down.
CGATCGACGGCGTAGACCCGGTCGCCGGAGGGGTGGAACGCACCGCCGACCAGGCCGCCGGGCACGTCGGCCTCGGCCTCGCGCTCGAGGGAGGGCCACGGGCGGGCGGTGAAGTCGCTGCGGAAGGAGACCGCCCGGCTGGCGTGTCGGCCGATGTCGTGCCAGCAGAGCACCACCATGCGGGAAAGGTCGGGCGCCAGCAGGATCTCGCGCGGGGCGTCGCAGGTCGCGAGGGCCCGCCGATCCCCGAGCTGATTGATCAGGGTGATGCCGTTGGTGCCGCTGTCGGCGGTGAGCACGAACGGCTGGCCGGGAATCGGCACCACCCGCAGCGGGCTGACGCCGGTGTCCACGGTCTCCGGCTCGGGCGCGGCGCCGGTATCCTCCTCCGCCCGTGGATCGAGGATGGCCACTCCGCCGTAGCGGGGGACCGGCCCCCTGGCGATCGGATCGTACTGGGCGACGAACAGCCGTTCGGGCGGCTCCCCCTCCGCTGCCCAGGTGGATCTCCACTCCCGGAACGGCGCAAGGTCGTACGCCTGCTTGATTCTGGTCGTGGACTCCCCGACGACCGTCGGGCTGCGGGTGTCCACGCCCTCGATCCGGGCGAGGTCCCTGCCGGGCCAGTCGAAGGTGAGGAAGGCGGAGCCGTCTTCGGAGAAGCTGCCGGGTCCACGGAAGGGCAGCACTTCGACGACCTCGTGGTGCTCGAGCTCCAGCACCGCCGTGGTCCCCGCGTACCAGTGCTGGATCCACAGCCGCGAGCGGTCGGGGGAGGGCACCAGCCGCCAGGGTCCCGCTCCGGTGTAGATGCGCCGCAGGGTCTCGCCCGACTCCAGGTCGATCACCCGGACGTGGTTGTTGCCGCCGCTCGCCACGTAGGCGAGCGGGGCGGAGTCGGTCCCCGAGCCCCGGGCGCCGCCGGGACCGCAGGCGGTGAGCAGGCCGGTGACCGTCCCCAAGAGGAGGGCGAGGGCGAGCGTCAGGGCCCCGGCGGGGACGAGGGTCGGGGCCGTGCTCGGGCTCGGTCCCGGGTCGTTGTGGCGGACCGCCGTCGGGGACTCCGTCGCGGTGCGGGCGGATCGGGCTGCTGCTGGACTCCAGGTCGTCATGGTCGTCTCCTCGTGGGGTGCTGGTTCCAGAGGGCGTGGTGCGGGGGGAGCGCGACTGCGGGACAGTCTAACCTCCGGCTTGCTCATTCAGTAGAATGCGCGGATCGTGACCGGAGCCTGCCTGATCGTGGACGACAGCCCGCTGGTGCGCGAGAGCCTGCGGCGGGTGCTCGTGCGGGGCGGTCTGTTCGAGGAGGTCCTGGTGGCTTCCGACGGCGCCGAGGCCCTGGAGCTCCTGGGCCGCAACGGCGAGCGGCGGATCGACCTCGTGCTGTGCGACCTGGTGATGCCCGAGGTCGACGGGTTCGACCTGCTGGAGCGGATCGTCGGCGATCCCGCCCTCGAGGACCTGCCGGTGATCGTGCTCACCGGCAAGGACGAGGTGGACACCAAGGTCGACGCCCTGGAGGCGGGCGCCGCCGACTATCTGACCAAGCCCTGCCACGACTCCGAGCTGCTGGCCCGGGTCAAGGTGCACCACAAGATGAAGCTCCTGCGCGACGAGCTCCGGGAGGCCAACGAGCGGTTGCGCGAGCTGGCGATCCGGGATCCGTTGACCGGCCTGTTCAACCGCCGCCACTGGCGCCACCTCATGCTCATGGAGCTCGAGCGCTGCCGGCGCCACGAACGGCCGATCGCGGTGCTCATGGTCGACATCGACCACTTCAAGACGGTGAACGACCGCTTCGGCCACGTGGTGGGCGACCGGGTGCTCGCCGCGGTGGCCCGCCGGCTGGAGGGGGAGCTGCGGGCCCACGATTCCATCGCCCGGCTCGGCGGCGAGGAGTTCGCGGTGCTGCTTCCGGAGACCGGGATCCGGGACGCCCGGACGGCCGCCGAGCGCCTGCGCCTGGCGGTCCGCGACGTGGCGCTCCCGGAGGCCGACGGCCTGGAGGTGCGGGTGAGCGTCGGCGCCGCCGCCGCCTCGGCCCTGACCGACGACGAGATCGACGTGCTGATGGCGGCCGCGGATGAGGCCCTCTACCAGGCCAAGCGCGGCGGCAGGAACCGGACCTTCGCCGCCTCCGAGCTGGCCGGCTCGGCGGCTCCCTAGACATCTACAAAGTCCGAGCTCGTGACGATTGTGTCAAGTTTGCTCGATCCACCGGGGACGCCGCCCCGATCCACCTTGACGATCCTCCGGGTCACCCCCACAACCCCTCGATCCCCTTCCCTCCCTCCAGGGGGGAAGGGGACGCCCCCGCCCGGAGCTCGCCTCAGCTCGGCTCTGATGCCCTCGTCGGTTTGAGGCGAAGCTTCACTGGGAGCCTGCGCGGCAGGACCGCGCGGCCGCGTTGCGGGCGTGGGACGGGCCGGCGCCGACTCTTCGAAGGTGGTCGATAGGCTGGTCGCCGAGACCCGCTTCTGCTAGAGTCCGACCGATCTGATCATTCGAATCTTGGCGTCTGCTCGCGGCCTCAGGCCACCCGTCCGATCGGCACCAAACCTGTGCTCTCCAGGAGAGGATCGAGGCATGCATCGCTCCACCGCACGCTCGCTGGCGCT
>JASFUJ010000013.1:0-14812 GCA_050050355.1 Acidobacteriota bacterium | reverse complement strand
GCAACATCCGGGTCGGCTTCCTGGTCCGCCCCGACCGGCTGGAGATCGCCGGCCCGCCGCGCCACGTCTCCCCCGATCACCCCTGCTTCACCGGCGCGGACCGGGACGACCGCGAGCCCACCCGCCGGTCGCTGGCGCTCGAGCTGCGCTTCGGCCCGCGGACCCTGTTCGTGGTCGACAACCACTGGAGGTCGAAGCGCGGCGACGACCGGCTGTTCGGCGCGACCCAGCCGCCGGTGCTCCACACCGAGGCCCAGCGCACCTGCCAGGCGCGGATCGTGGCCGGCTTCGTCCGCGAGCTCCTGGCGGCGGACCCGGACGCCTGGGTGATCGTGGCCGGGGACCTCAACGAGCACGAGTTCCGGCCACCGCTGGCCGAGCTCGAAGCGGCCGGGCTGGTGAACCTCGTGCACCGCATCCCCCGGGCCGACCGCTACACCTACAACTTCGAGGGCAACTCCCAGGTACTGGATCACGTCCTGGTCTCCCCCGGCCTCCTGCGGGATGCGGTGGCCATCCCCTCCATCGCCCACGTCAACACCGACCTGCCGGCCGCCGAGGCCGCCAGCGACCACGACCCGATCCTGGTGACGATCGTGCCCCGAAGCCCCCGGTGACGCGCCGTCGCGCAGCGTCCCCGACCCCGGGCACATGTTCTTTCCTCCGGATACATCCGCGGTGCAGCGGGTTCCGTAACAACGGGACGAGGCCGTAACCATGCCGCCGGACGGGACATCCTGAATCGGCTGGTCGCGGGCGCCGGCACGGTCTCCCCGGCAGCTCACCTCCCCCGGCGCCCGCTACTTTTTCTTCACCGGGACCTCGACCGCCCGGGGCTCGAACAGGGCCGGAGCCCCTGCCGCCTCCAGGCGCTCGTTCAGCGCCGGGAGCGCCTCGCCCAGGTAGAGGTTGACCGTCTCGAGAGCCTGGCCGAGCTCGTCGCGGAGCTCCCGGTGGTACTCCTCCTGGGCCGCCGTCGGCGCCCGGAAGGCGGCGTCGACGCTCATGGCGAGCCGCGTGATCCGGTCCCCCAGCGCCGGACCCTGGCTCCAGAACGGCCTGCCCTCCTCCCCGGCCAGGAGCTTCACCAGCTCCTTCGCCTCCGTCTCGCGCTCCGCCCACGTCTCCCGGAGATCTTCCGGCAGGTCGTCCTCGAACCGCTCCAGGCGCTGCAACTGGCTCCGGAGCGCCGCGCTGTCCTCCACCACCACGTCGAGGGCCCGCAGGGCCTCGTTGACCGACTCCTTCATGGCGGTGAGGTCCGAGGCCGTCTCGAACGCCGCCCGGAGCTCGGCCCCGGTGACCTCCACGAGGGGGTCGACGGTCACCTCGACGGGGGTCTCGACCGTCCGGCCGTCGACGGTGAGCCGCGCGGTGTAGACGCCGGGCAGGGCCGACGGACCGAGCACCGGGCCGAAGAACTCCGAGCCGGGGGCGCCCTCTCCCTCCTTCCGGGGCTTCGGCGGGTCCCAGGTGAGATCCCACGCCACCCGGTTGACGCCCTTCTCCGCCGGCAGGTCCTTCTGCTCGATGGTGCGGATCACGGCGCCGGAGGCGTCGACGATCTCGAGCCGGATGCGGTCCTCCGCGGTGTCCTCCCCGTCGGGACCCTCCTCGCCGGCGTCCGCCGTCTCCGCCGGCCCCTTGCCGATCTTCTCCGCCAGCGCGTAGTGGATCAGCGCCCCGTACGGCGGGTTGGGCGCGGTGTGCTCCTGGTCCCCCAGCCCGTAGCGGGTGAAGCGCAGGGGAAAGCGCATCCCGGGGCGCACGGGGAACAGGTGGACCGGCGTCCGGGTGAGATCGGGGCGCCACCGCTGGATCGGCGTGGCGTCGTCCAGGATCCAGATCCCCCGGCCGTGGGTACCTACGATCAGGTCGTTCTCCTCCGGATGCACCAGCAGATCGTGCACCGCCACCGTCGGCAGGTTGGCCAGGTCGAGCTCGCTCCAGGTCTCCGCCCCGTCCCACGAGGCGAACAGTCCCAGCTCGGTTCCCGCGTAGAGCAGGTCGGGGTTCGTCGGATCCTCCCGCAGCACGTGCACGTAGCCCCGCTCCGGCAGGCCGTCGGTCGAAAGGCGAGTCCAGCTCGCGCCGAAGTCGTCGGTCCGGTAAAGGTGGGGCGCCAGGTCGTCGAACATGTGCCGATCGAAGGCGGCGTAGGCGGTGCCGGCCGCGGTGCGCGACGGCTCCAGGTGCGACACCGGCGAGAGGTCCGGCACGCCGGGCACGCGGTCGATCACGTTGGCCCAGGTGGCGCCGCCGTCGCGGGAGACCTGCAGGTTGCCGTCGTCGGTGCCGGCCCAGAGCACGCCGGGCTCCACCGGGGACTCGGCGAAGCTGATGATCGTCGTGTGGTACTCGGCGACGGTGTTCTCCTGCCAGACCGGCCCGCCCGCCGGACCCTGCTTGTCCGGGTCGTCGGTGGTGAGGTCCGGGCTGACGACCTCCCAGGTCTCGCCGAAGTCGGTCGACCGGAACACCACGTTGCCGGCGAAGTAGACGGTGGTTCCGTCGTGGGGTGACGGGATGATCGGGGCGTTCCAGTTGAAACGGTATTCGAGCTCCCCCACCGGGCCGCCGTCGTTCCTGCGCGGCTGGGGGCTGACGTCCTCCTGCTGCCGGGTCTCGAACCGGGTGCGGACGATCCCGCCGCCCTGGGACTCGGAGAGGAGCCGGTTCGGGTCGTCCGGGTGGGCGACCACGTAGTAGGCGTCGCCGAAGGAGATCATCCGCCAGTCGTCCTCCAGAATGCCGGCCGGCTCCCGGGTGCGGCTCGGGCCGATCCAGGTGCCGTTGTCCTGGAGGCCGCCGCCCAGCCAGTAGAACGGCTCCCGGTCGTCGGCGTAGATCTGGTAGAACTGGGCGATCGGCAGGTTCCGGATCGGCTCCCAGGTCTCCCCCCGGTCGTAGGAGACGGCCACGCCGCCGTCCTGCCCCTGCCACAGGCGGTCCGGATCGGTCGGGTCGATCCACAGGGCGTGGTAGTCCACGTGGGTCGAGTGGGAGATGCGCTCGAAGGTCCTGCCGCCGTCGATCGAGAGCTGCAGCCGCGACGACACCGCGTAGACCCGGTTCGCGTCGGCCGGATCGATGCGCAGGTCCGTGTAGTACGGCCCGCGGGAGACGATCCCCGGGGCGTCGTGGACCTTGCGGAAGGTCGCGCCCCGGTCGTCGGAGCGGAAGAGGGTGCCCTCCTCGGACTCGGCCATGACGTAGACGGTCTCGGGATCCGACGGCGCCACCTTGACGGCGATCCGCCCCATGAGCTCCGGGAGGGTCGTGGCTCGGCCCGAGCGGGGGCCCCCGGTGCCGGACGCCGTCTCGGTTTCTAGATCAACTCCGATCTCCTCCCAGGTGTCCCCGCCGTCCACCGACTTCCAGACCCCGCCCTGCTCGCTGCCGCTGGTGAAGGTCCAGGGCTTGCGCTCGAAGTGCCAGAGCGCCGCGTAGAGGATGTTCGGGTTCGACGGGTCCATGTCCAGGTCCGCCACGCCGTGGCGATCGTCCAGGTAGAGGACCTTCTCCCAGGTCTCGCCGCCGTCCGTCGAGCGGTAGACGCCGCGCTCCTCGGACGGGCCGAACATGGAGCCCAGGGCGCCGGCGTAGACCGTGTCCGGATCGGTCGGATGGACCAGCACCCGGGAGATGTGGCGGGTGCCGTCGAGACCGACGTGCTTCCAGGTCCGACCGCCGTCGGTGGTCTTCCAGACCCCCTTGCCGAAGGAGACGCTGTTGCGGGCGTTGGCCTCGCCGGTGCCCACGTAGACCACGTCCGGGTTCGAGGCGGCGAGCCCCAGGTCGCCGATGGACGCCACCGGCTCGTCGTCCATCACCGGATGGAAGGTCAGCCCGCCGTCTTCCGTCTTCCAGACCCCGCCCGAGGCCGAGCCGATCCAGACCACGTTCGGGTCCCCCGGCACGCCCTCCACGTCCGCCACCCGGCCGCTCATGTTGACCGGGCCGATGTTGCGGTACTCCAGGTGGTCGAAGGGGGAGGGGGGCTCGTCCGGCGGAGGGGCGCCGAGCGCACCCACCGGGATCGACAGGAGCAGGGCGAGCAGCAGGCCGGAGACCGAGGCGGTCGGGCGGCGGAAGCCGGGCGGGGTCGACGACATGGGGAAGCTCCTCTCTGGGTTGTCACGCCGGTAGGGATCGAAAACGCCACGCGGATGCTAGCAAGACGTCTCCGCCTTCCCGAGGGATGACGGGCGCGGGGGGACGAGCCCCCCGCCTACGCCACGGGGCGCCGTTCGGCCGGGGATGACGGGCGCGGGGGGACGAGCCCCCCGCCTACGCCATGGGGCGCCGTTCGGCCGGGGATGACGGGCGCGGGGGGACGAGCCCCCCCGCCTACGCCACGGGGCGCCGTTCGGCCGGCTGAAGCCGGCCGAGTGCGAGCGGAGCGAGCCGCCCTACTCCACCGTCGCGTCCCCCGCGCTCAGCTCCCGTGCCACCGGATACAGCAGCCACCGCTCGTCCCAGTACGGCGTCTTCTCGTAGAACCAGCGCAGCCGCGCCCGCGGGTCGCCCCGGAGCTCCTCGTCCTCGGCCAGCGCCTCGACGAGCTCCCGCCGCAGCTCCGGGTCCTCCTCGAGCATGCGGGCGGCGTAGGGTTCCATCACGTAGCTCTCCACGTACTCGGTCCGCTCCAGCACCTCGTGGAAGAAGCCCCACTGGAAGAACGAGTCCGGCGCGGCCGGCTCGAGCAGCAGCACGGCCAGGTCGCCGAGCGGTTGATCGGTGGGCACCCGCACGGAGCCGGGCGGGAAGCGCTCGGTGCGCCGCTCGGCCACCGGCGTGGCGGTGACCCGGAAGCGGCCCTCGAACGGACCCTCGGCGTACTCCGGGCCGGTCAGGCGGAGCATCTCCACCTCCAGCTCCCGGGGCTCTTCGATGCGCTCGGTGCGGATGCCGTGGACCTCCAGGCGCTCGATCACGTCCCGCCAGGCCGGCGGGATCCAGTAGGCCGCCGGGCGCTCGGCGGTGGCGGCGGGGACGTCGGTCACCACCTGGGGGACCTCGGCGGTGAACGGCTCGCCGGTCCACACGGGGCGCAGCCCGCCGGAGATCGCCGAGGGCTCGAGGCGCAGCTCGATGCCTCGGAACTCGACCTTCGCCGGCGGTCCGTCGCCCGGACGGAACGCGAGCGGCACCGTCTCCGGGTGGCGGGAGCGGTCGGCCTCGGCGGCCCGCCGCAGCTCGTGCCCCCGCTCCCCCATCAGGCGTAAGGTCTCCTCCAGCAGCACGTAGGTCCCGAGCACCCGCCGGTCGTACGGCTTGAGCGAGTGGTTCTCCACCAGGACCGTCGGCAGGTGCCGGGCGTCCCCGTAACCGTTCGAGTAGCGCGGCCCGGCGGTCCACTCCGGGATCCCGCCCCGCGGGTCCGTCCGGTCGAGCAGGAAGACCAGCGGACCGGGCACGTGGCCCATCGACTCCAGGGCTCCGGCGACCGCCGGCCGGAAGACCTCCTGCAGCCAGCTCCCGATCCGGGGCGACCAGCCGTGCGGGCCGTTGAAGCCGAAGGTGACGTCGTACTGGTAGTCCGCGCCGTCGGTGACGTGGAGGTCCAGGTACAGGTCGGGTGCCCAGGCGTCGAGCGCCCGCACCATGTGGCGCATCTCCAGGGTGTCGAGCTTGGTGTAGTCCCGGTTCAGGTTGAGGTTCCGCGACGTGGTCCGCCAGCCGGTGTGGAGCGGTCCGCGCTGGTTGATCCGCCCGTAGAGCGAGCGCCGCTCGTGGGCGTCGACGCTGAAGATCGGCACCCAGAGCAGGTTCGCCCGCTCCAGCAGATTCCCCTTGCCGGTCTCGCCCCGGCGGACCGTCAGGTCCCGCAGCAGCATCATCCCGGCGTCCTTGCCGTCGATCTCCCCCGAGTGGATCCCGGCCTGGGCGAGGACCGTCGGCTTACCCGTAGCTCGGAGCGCCTCCGGGGTCCGCGCCCCCTCGGTGGAGGCGATCACCATCCAGAGGTCCCGCCCCTCCGGGCTCTTGCCCAGCGACACCATCTCCAGCTCCGGCGCCGCCGCCACCAGCCGCTCGACCCACGCGACCGTGTCGTCGTAGGAGGGCGAATCGGCCAGCCCGCTCCGCTCGAACGGCGTGGCCCACTCGTGGTCCGGCGACACCGGGATCTCCTCGCTCGCCCCGTGCCACGGGGGGAGCGGCGGCAGGAGCTCGTAGTGGGGCGGCCGGTCCGGCTCCGGGCCGGGTCCGGCGGCCCCGGCCCGGGCGGCCGCCGGCGCCGAGAGCGAGGCCGCGACCAGGAGCAGGGCGGAGACGACGAGGACGGGATGCGGACGGCGGGGGAGGTTCGTTCCGTGCATGGCGCCCGCGACTCTACCGCGATCGGTCCCGGTTCTCCGGTTCGGAGACGACGACGGCACCGGCCGCAACCGCCCCGGAAGCTCCATGAGCGGGACCCGGCGGGCGATTCGTGATCATTCGAGTGAGGAAAACGGTCTCGGAGCTTCGTCTCATCTGCCGAATCGACGAAGCGCCATCCGGCCGCGCACCGGCCCGAGACGGATCCGGCTCCCGGCGGGGTGGTCTCGTACCGAGCAATTTCCCGAGGAGGTGGAACGATGAGCACACGACACTGGAGCCTGGCCGGAGCGGTCGGGGTCCTGGTCATCCTGGTGGGAGCGTGCTGTAGCCTGCCTTCCTACACGCCGGCCTTCTGGAACGACGGCGGAGTCGTCCAGGGGAACAACAACTGCTACAACTACGCCAACAACAAGCGTACGGACACGTTCGCGCAGCCCGGAGAGGCGGCCGGCGCCAAGTGGGCCGCGCTCACCTGTCCGGCGGTGGACGTGGCGGCCGTGGCCGACGGCATCGATCGGGCCCCGGCATCGGGCGAGTGTCCACACAAGAAGTGCAAGATCGCGCTGGTGGTGTGGCCGGACCACGATTACCACTGGTACCGGCTCGACACCAACGGCCTGTGGACCCACAAGCCGGGCGGAACCCAGGCCACGAACCTGGACAACTCGGGCAACGTGATCCCCAATCCCGAGACGGCGGATCGCGGACCCTACGTCAACTTCTGCGGATACTATTGCTCGTGCTCGAGCAGCACGGAGGGCGAAGGCCATGAAACGATCCAGTAGCTTCCTCCCGAGCCATCGGACCCCGCTGACCCGACTCGTACCCGTCGTGACGATTCTCGTGCTCCTCGCCTGCGCCGGCTCCGGCTCGACGGCTCACGCCGCCGAGACGACCTCCGGCCTCCAGGTGACCGTGATGATCTATTCCGGCCGTCCCAACCCGACCTTCGCGATCGAGGACGCTGCAGCGCTCTCCGGAGTGCACAACGCGCTCTCCGCCGCCGAGGTTCGGGAGGGCTTCGACCGGGAGACGGTCGTGCCCTCGGTTCTGGGCTACAACGGCATCCGCATCGACAACAGGACCGGCTTCGAGGACCTGCCGAAAGTCCTGCTGATCTACGGAGGCACGGTGGAGCTGCAGGACGGCGGCAAGCGCTTCCTGGCCGACCCCGACCGCCGGCTCGAACGGAGCCTGATCGAGCAGGCGGTCGAGCGGCAGGTGCTCGATGGCGCCGCCCTGGAGCTGATCCGCAAGGAGCTCGGCAAGGGGCCGGGTCCCGTCTACCAGTAGCTCGATCAGGATGGTCCACCGGAGCCGGCGGGGGACGAAGATCCTGCCGGCTCCGGCGGCATTCGCGGCGTTCACCCGCGCGGCGTTCGAGGTGGGCTCGCTTCGCTCTCGGCCGGCCGGCTGAGGCCGGTTGGGCGGCTCGCTTCGCTCGCAGTCGGCCGGCTGAAGCCGGCCGCTTCGATGGGCGGGTGGATGGGGCGCGGCCGGGACGACTCGCTCTCTTGTAGAGTTCCCCCCATGCCGCCGCGCTTCGACCCGGACCGCCTGACCCTCGACCTCTCGGTGGCCGACCTGCTGGATCGGAAGCTGGCCGGGAGCCTGGGCTTCGCCAACCGGGGCGGATACGAGCGGCTGTGGTTGGGGCAGGCGATCCACAGCCGGTACCAGGAGGAGGCGCTGGCGGAGGATCCGACCTACCGGCGGGAGGTGTGGCTGAAGCACTCGTTCCAGCACCGGGGCTGGAAGGTGACGGTCACCGGGCGGCTGGACGGGCTGCGCAAGGACGCGTACGGCGGCCTGGTGGTCGAGGAGATCAAGTCGGTCCGGCGGGGGGCACCGCTGTCCCAGACACTGCGGGAGCTCTACTGCCAGCAGGCCGGCCTGTACGCCTGGATGATGGCCCGGGGAGCGGAGACGGTGGCGCCGCCCTGGGAGTCCGCGTCCGAGGTGGCCGAGGCGCCGCCGGTGCGCGCCGAGCTGGTGCTGATCGAGATCGGCAGCGACGCCATCGACCGCCAGGAGGTGGAAGCCGAGCCGGACTGGATCGAGGCCGGGGTCAAGCGCCGGCTCAACGGCCTGATCGCCGCCTACGTGCGGGGCCGGCTCGAGGCCGAGAAGCGCCGGGAAGCCTCGGAGCGCCTGGAGTTCCCCTATCCGGAGACCCGCCGGGGACAGGAGACGATCGTCGAGGCCGTCGAGACCGCCCTCGACCAGCGCGAGCACCTGCTGCTCGAGGCGACCACGGGGATCGGCAAGACGGTGGCGGCGCTGTTCCCGGCCCTGAAGCACTGCCTGGCCCACGGCAAGCGGCTGTACGTGCTGACCGCCAAGACGCTCCAGCAGGAGATGGCGACCCAGGTGCTCGAGCTCCTCAACCGGGAGGCGGCGTTCCGGTCGCTCCGGCTGCGGGCGAAGGCGAAGATGTGCGCCAACGGCCAGGTGCTCTGCCACGAGGAGTACTGCCCCTACGCCAAGGAGTACCAGGCGAAGCTCCAGTCGAGCGGGCTGATCCGGGAGCTGCTGGAGCGGCACCCGTACCTGGATCCGGATCTGATCTACGAGGCGGCCCGGGCGACCGAGGTCTGCCCGTTCGAGGTCAGCCTGGAGCTCTCGGGCCTCGCCCAGGTGGTGGTCTGCGACTACAACTACGCGTTCGACCCGTACGTCTCGCTCCGCGACTTCGAGGCGGAGAACGACCTCTCCGACGTGGTGCTGGTGGTGGACGAGATTCACAACCTGGTGGACCGGGGGCGCGGGTACTACAGCCCGGAGCTCTCGGCCGAGGCGGTGGCCGCGGCCGGATCGGCCGCCGGACGGGGCGGCGCGCCGGTCCACCGGACCATCGCCGGGCTGTGCGGCGAGCTGGCCCGGGCGATCGAGGACGCGGCGGACTTCGAGCTGGAGGACGGCCCGCCGGGAGACCGCGCCGTCGAGGCGGACCTGCCGGAGGACATCCTGTGGCGCCTGCGCCCCCGGTTCGACGCGGCGTTCGTGGACTACCTGGAGTTTCAGCGCGAGACCAGGAGCTTCCGTCCCGAGGACGAGTTCGTGGAGCTCTACTTCGACCTGCTCCGGTTCCTGAACGGCCTCGCCGTCTCCGACGACGCCTTCAGCCATCTGGTGGAGCGGGTGGGGTCCGACCGGCGGATCCGGATCCTGTGCAAGGACCCGAGCCGCTTCCTGGGGCGGATCATCAACCGCACCCACACCACCGTGGGCCTCTCGGCGACGCTCTCGCCGCCCGAGTTCTACCGCGACCTGCTGGGGTTCGACCCGGAGAGGACGGCCGCGGTGTCGGTGCCGAACCCGTTCCCGGCGGAAAACCGGCGGGTGGTGATCGACGCGTCGGTCGTCACCACCTACCGGGAGCGGCCGGTCTACTACCCGCTGATCGCCGAGCGGCTCGGGCAGTTCGCGGACTCGGTGCCGGGCAACTGCCTGGCCCTGTTCCCCAGCTACGCGTTCCTGGCGGAGGTGGCCTCCCACCTGGAGCCGGCGTCGAAGCGGGTGCTGGTCCAGCGCCGGGCCTCGGGGGACCGGGAGCGGGAGGAGATCCTGGAGGTCCTCCGGTCGGCGCTCCTGGGGGACGTGCTGCTGCTGGCGGTGGCGGGCGGGGTGTTCGCGGAGGGGGTCGACTATCCGGGGGACATGTTGCGGGCGGTGGCGGTGGTGGGTCCCTGCCTGCCGGCGCTGACGGTGGAGCAGCAGCTCCTGAAGCGGTACTACCAGGAGCGGTTCGACCGGGGGTTCGAGTACGCCTTCGTGGTGCCGGGGATGACCCGAGTGGTGCAGGCGGCGGGGCGGTTGATCCGGTCGGACGAGGACCGGGGGGTGATCGCGTTGCTGGACCGGCGGTTCCTGGAGGGGATCTACCGCAAGCACCTGCCGGGGGACTGGGTACCGGAGGAGGGGGCGGAGGCGCTGTCCCACGACCCGGCCGAGGCCGCGGCGGCGTTCTTCGGAGGGTGAAGCCGGAGGTGTGAGTCCGGGGGTGGCCGGGGTTGCCTTGCACCCGGGGCGGTCCGGGGGCTCCCGGCCTCCGGCACGGCTCCGCCTTGGTGAACTCCCGCCGGGTGGCTCCGCCTGTCAGCGCCGTCGCGGACAGGTCGGGCGTACCCTGCCAACGGGCCTGCCAGGTCCGCGGGCGCTGGCACCTCCGGCCGGGAGCCCCCGGACCGCCCCTGAACATCCCGACCTCCGAAATGGAACGCCTCGGACCGTTCCCGCCGGACTCATCGGTAGGGTGTAGGGGTGGGGCTCGTCCCCACCCGCCAAACGGGGCCGCGGGGGGACAAGCCCCCCGCCTACGCCGATCATGGCCACCACGGTGAGGGAGGGGTCAGACCACATCGTACGACCACGGCACAGGCCACACGGGGAGGAAGGAATCAGGCGACACCGCACGACCACGGTCCAGCCACCGCGGGGAAGGGGGGATCGGACCCAAGGGCACGACCACGGCCCGGCCACCGCGGGGAGGGAGGGGTGCCTCCTCCTCCCCGCGCGGGGAGGAGGAGGTCAGGAGGAGGAGGGGCGATCCAGTCGACCGGCGCCCCCTGCCTCCCCGCGAGGGGAGGAAGGGGGACGGGGGGTTTGGAGGGGAGATCCAGAAAAACCCACCCCGGCCGGGCTTCTCGACACCCGGCCGGGGCGTGAAGGAGGAGGGAGGGAGGAAGGAGACTGTCTGAGTCGCTCTCTTGCCCTCTCATCCCTTCCTACGAGGGGGCGGGGGAAAATGTTTATGCACCATGACGACGAGATGGACCGGGCCGGGTGAGGACGCCCCGGGAGGCTCTCCGGCCGCCGCTCAGCGGCCGGGCGGCGGACGGCGGCCCGGCCGGGTCTGAGCCCCGGCGCGGGGCCCGGGCTGAACCCGGCCCGGAGCACCGCTGGCACCCGCCCCCTGGCCGGGGCCGAGCCGGGCGAGGAAGCGCAGGTAGTCCCGCTCCCGCTCCGGGCCGAGCAGGCTCCGGGTCCGGAGCACCGTCCGGGCCAGCTCCCGGTCCAGGGCGGCGCGCGCCTCGGACAGCTCCAGGACCAGCTCGCCGACGGTCTCCTCCGAAGGCTCGGGAGCCGCCAGCTCGCGACGGAACTCCTCCTGGAGCCGGACGATCCTCCGGCGCCGCTCGAAGGTGCCGGAGAAGAAGTCGCGCTGGATCTCCAGGAAGCGCTCCCGGCTCTCCCCCTCCAGACCGAGCCGGTCGGCGAGGCGCTCGAGACGCCAGGCGATCGCCGGCGGCGGCCCCGCGGGAGGCCGCGGCCCGGCGCCCTGAGGACCGACGTCGCCCCCCTCGGACGGGGGCCCGTACTCCGCGGGGTCCTCTCGGGACGTCGAGGCTCGCGCCGGCTCCGGAGGCGGCTCCGTAACGGCCGTCGGCTCGGGGGGCCGCAGGCGCTCGACGGCGAGCACGCCGAGGATGCCCAGGTTGACCCCGAGGGACAGGAGCAGGGCCAGGCCCAGCCAGCGGCGGCTCATCGCGCCTCCTCCTCGGTGGACGAGTCCTCGGCGTCGCCCCCGCTCAGCGCGGTCCAGTACGCCTCCGCCAGGCTCGGGATCGATTCCGAGGCGGCCTCGACCGGCAGCTCGTCGAACGTCGCGGTCGAGCCCTCGGCGGGACCCTGCCGCTCCTCAGGCAGGGTGGCCCATCCGAGGACGGCGCCGGCGGCCAGGCCGCCGGCCAGGGCGCCCGCGGCGGCGGCGCGGACCCAGGCCGGCCGGAACGCGGCCCGGTCGTCGGCCCCCATTCTGGAGATCCTGGAGATCCCCGGCTCTCGCCGCGCCCGGGCAGCCACCCGGGCGGCGAAGCCGGGAGGCGCGGCGGCCGGCGGCGGGAGCTCCAGGGCGTCCCAGGTGGCCTCCAGCCGACGCAGCCGGGCCGCCACCTCGGGCTCCCGCTGCAGCCGGCGCCGGAGGGCCTCGGCCTCCTCCGCGGGAAGCTCCCCGTGGAGGAACCGCACGAGCCGCCGGTCGTCCGGAAGTCTGTCGCTACGGTTCATCGTCGCTCTCCAGTCTATGAAACCCTTCGGCTCCCGCCGTCTTGCGGGCCATCCGACGGGTGCTCCGCCGGCAGCGCTTTTTCGAGCTGGCGCATCGCCCGGAACAACCGGCTGGCCACCGATCCGGTAGTGATCCCCAGTACCCGGGCGATCTCCTCGTACGAGAGCCCCTCGAGCTTCGCCAGCACCACCACCGCCCGCTGGGTGTCCGGCAGCCGGTCGATGGCCCTCCGGGCGGCCGCCCAACGCCTGCGGGTGTCGAGTGCGGTCTCGGGCCCCGGCGCCGGGTCGGTCGGGTCGAACGGAGGCGCGTCGCCCCGGGAGGCCGACGCACCGCTCTCCACGCCGGCGCCGCCGGCCTCGCTCGCCCCGACCCCTCGGGCGCCCCGGGCGCCCCGGGCCAGGGCCCCGAAGGACAGGAATCGCACCACCTTGCGCCGCCGCAGCCGGTTCAGGCAGTGGTTGACCGCGATCCGGTAGAGCCAGGTGGAGACCTTCGCCCGCGGCCGGAAGCCGCCGGCCTTGCGGTAGACCTTGAGGAAGACCTCCTGCGCCGCGTCCCGGGCCTCCTCCCGGTCTCCCAGGAGCCGCTGGCAGACGGCGAGCACGCGATCCTGGTGCCGCCGCACGAGGGTCTCGAAGGCTTCGCCGTCTCCCTCCGACGCGGAGCGCAGGAGGTCGAGGTCGGACGGGGCGGGGTGATGGGCGGCGGCGGTCACCACACGGATGGAACAGGCGGGGGGCGCGAAGATTGCGGGTCAGCTCACCACGATGTCGGCGCGCACGGCGGCCAGCGCCGCGAGCAGCTCGCTCCCCGCCGCGTACCGTTCCCCCGGCTCCCGCGCCAGGCAGCGTTCGAGGACCGCCGCCAGCCCTTCGGGCAGCTCCGTGGGGTCGGGGACTTCCCGGGGGCCGGCGAGGACGCGCTCGCGGGTCTCGTCCCAGCCGGCCTGGTCGATCCGTTCGGAGCCCCCGAAGCGGCCGTCGCGCTCCGGCGGAGGCCCGTACACGGGCCGGCCGGTGAACAGCTCGGCCAGGAGCGCTCCGACGGCCCACACGTCCGCCGCGGGGCTCGGCTCGCCCCCCTGGAGACGCTCGGGCGCCAGGTATCGCGGGGAGCCGAGGGCCCGGTCGGCCTCCGGATCGGTGCCCGGCGGCGGGAAGAGGAGCGCCACCCCCAGATCGATGACCCGCGCGTTGCCGCGGGGCTCGAGGATCACGGTCTCCGGACGCAGGTCGCCGTGGGCCAGGCCGGCGTCGTGAACCGCGGCGAGGCCGCCCGCGACCTGGCGGGCACAGCGCAGGGCGCCGGCCGGAGGCAGGAAGCGCTGCGAGGCCAGGACGCGCGCGAGCGACCGGCCCTCCACGTACTCGCCGGCCAGAAACGGAACGCCGTCGCTCATCCCCAGCTCCACCACCCGCGCGATCCCAGGATGGACCACCCGGAGCACCGTCCGGAGATCGGAGTCCAGCGCCTCGAGCGGCGACAGGTCGATCAGCAGTCCCCGCCGCAACGCCTTCACCGCCACCAGCGCGTCGGCCTGCCGGTCCCGGGCCAGGAAGACGACCGAGCTCTGCCCGGAGGCCAGCCGGGCGGTCAGCTCGAACCGGTCGCCGAGGACCACCCCCGGCGCCAGGGCGGCCAGCTCGCCGCCGGCGCTCCCGCCTTCGGCCTGGCCCACCGCGGCGGCGGCCCGGGACGCCCGGTCGGCGTCGAGCAGGTAGACCGGCTGGGGGGTGAGCAGGCCCCGCTGGGCGGCCAGCTCCACCCCGCCGGCCCGGAGCTCCTCGTCGAGCGTGCGGAACACATTCCTGGACAGGATCAGGTCCCCCGAGCCCGCCTCGCGGAGCAGGCTCTCCGCCTGCTGCACCGGCAGCCCGGCGACGGCCCGACCGCCCTCCGAGCCCCCCAGCACCACCTCCCCCGCCGCGATGGCGCACGCGGGGGGCACCGGCTCGTCGAAGGCGTTCTCCGGCTCGGACAGGGCGCGGAGAATTTCGGCTCCTGCGCCGAGGGCGCGGGCCTCGGGCCGATCCCCGGGGAAGATCGCCAGCACCCGATGACCCAGCGACGCCTCCAGGCGTCCCCCGCGGCCGGTCACGGCCCGGCGCAGGCGGACCAGGTCCCGGCCCAGGCGCTCGATCACGTCCCGCGGCTCGTCCTCGGGCGTCAGCCGGGCGTAGCGGGGCATCTCCACCACCACGACGGCGCCGCGCTCGCGCCGGGCGGAGTCCGGCGCGGCCCCCTCCCCCGAGCCTCGCCCGGACGCGGCCACCGCCGCCTCCAGGCTCCGCTTCTCGGCCAGGTCGGCGAACACCGACGCCAGCTTCGGGGGCAGGGCGAAGCGTGCGGCTCCCGCCAGATCGCCGGCCCCGGCATGCTCGGCCGCGCCTTCCACCTCCTTCAGCGGGCCCAGCGCGCCGCGGGACGCGGCCAGGGCGAGGAGGCCGCCCAGCAGCAGGGCCGCCAGGCCCGCTC
>JASFUJ010000012.1:0-14847 GCA_050050355.1 Acidobacteriota bacterium | reverse complement strand
CCGGCCACGGCCCGGTGGGGGAGGGCGACCCCCTTCGGCCGGCCCGTGGACCCGGAGGTGTAGATCACGGCCGCCAGGTCCTCGCCCGTGGCCGGACCCGCGCCCGGACGCGGCGCGCCGGGTTCCCCGGACCCGGGCTCCGCGAGCGCGTCCTCGATCAGCAGGAGCCCGGCCGCGGCGTCGCCGGGCAGACGCTCGAGCACCGCTCCCTGGGCCAGCAGCAGGGGATCGCCGACCCCCGCCAGGCCGTCCTCCAGCATGTAGGCCAGGCGCTCGGCGGGGTAGGACGGGTCCAGCGGCACGTAGGCCGCCCCCGCCCGGAGGATCCCCAGCAGGCCGAGGAACATCTCCACGCCGCGCTCGGCGCACAGGGCGACCCGGTCGCCCCGCCGCACGCCGCGGCGGCGCAGGCTCGCCGCCACCGCCTCGGCCCGGCGCGCCAGCCCGCCGTAGGTGTAGACCCGCGGCCCCTCCGGCGACTCCTCCACGAGCGCCGCGGCGTCGGGACGGTGGCGGGCGCCCAGGAGCACCGCGCCGTGGGCGAGCTCGGTCTCGGGACTCCCCGGCCCCGGGAAGCGCGCTCCCCGGGCCCACTCGCTCAGCACCTGATGGCGCTGGGCAGGGCTCGCCAGGGGCAGCGCCCCGAGCGGGCGCTGCGGCGTCTCGACCGCCCCCGCCAGCAGGCTCTCGAGCTGCCCCACCAGGCGCTGGAGCGTGGTCCGGTCGAACCGGTCGGCGGCGAACTCGACCTCCGTGTCCAGCCCCTCCGGACCCTCGACGAACCCCAGGCTCAGGTCGAAGCCGATGCCGCGCGCCGGCGCCTCGCGCAGCGCCAGCGAGAGCCCCGGCAGCTCCAGCGGCGCCGACGGGGCGTTCTGCAGCACGAAGAACACCTGGAACAGGGGGTTGGTGCCGAGCTGGCGCTCCGGGTGCAGCTCCTCCACCAGGGCCTCGAAGGGCACCTCCTGATGCTCGTAGGCCTCCAGGGCGACGCCGCGCACCCGCTCGAGCAGCTCGGCGAAGCTCGGAGCTCCCGAGGCGTCGACCCGCAGCACCAGCGTGTTGACGAAGCACCCGATCAGGGGCTCGACCTCGGCCACCGTGCGGTTGGCCACCGGCGTGCCCACCACCAGGTCGTCCTCGCCGCTCCAGCGCGCGAGCACCGCGTCGAAGCCGGCCAGAAGGGTCATGAACAGCGTCGTTCCGCGCCGGCGCCCCAGGCCCCGGAGCCCGTCGACCAGCCCGGCCGGCAGCCGGCTGCGCACCCGGCCCACCGGCGGCGTGCCCAGCCCCTCCGCCGGCCGGTCGTACGGCAGCGCCAGGGCCGCCGGCACCCCCGCCAGGCGGCGGCGCCAGGGCGCCAGAGCACGCTCGCGCTCCTCCCCGGTGAAGCCCTCCCGCTGCCACACGGCGAAGTCCGCGTACTGGATCTCGAGCTCCGGGAGGTCCGCCGCGCCGCCCCCCGTCTGCTCGCGGTACAGCGCGCTCAGCTCCCGCACCAGCACCCCCATCGACCAACCGTCGGCGGCGATGTGGTGCAGCGCCACCACCAGGGTGTGCTCCGACGCGCTCCGGCGCACCACCACCGTGCGCAGCAGGGGGGCGCTCGAGAGAACGAACGGGCGGTAGAGCACCGGTTCCGCGACCCGGTGGGCCTCCAGGCGGGCGGCCCCGTCCGGCAGCGCCCCGAGATCGACCACCGGCAGCCGGATCCGGGCGTCCTCGAGGATCGACTGGCGCGGCCTGCCGTTCTCGGAGGGGAAGGCGGTTCGCAGGCTCTCGTGGCGGCGGACGACCTCGCGCAGGGCCCGCGTGATCGCGGCCAGGTGGAGCGAGCCGACCAGCTCCACCTCGCCGGGCAGGTTGTACAGGGGGCTGTCGGGCTCGAGCCGGTCGAGGAACCAGAGGCGCTCCTGCGAGAACGAGAGCGGCAGCTCGCCGTCTCGCGGAACCGGGGCGGGGGAGGGGCGCCGCCGGGAGCGGTGCCGCGCCGCCTCGACCCGGGCCGCCAGGGCCCGCAGCCGTGGGGCTTCGAAGAGGGCTCCGACCGGGAGCTCGACCTTGCAGTCGCGACGGATGCGGGAGATCACCCGGGTGGCCAGGAGGGAATGACCTCCGAGCTCGAAGAAATGGTCCTCGGCGCCGACCCGGGGAAGGTCGAGCAGCTCGCACCAGACCGTGGAGAGCAGCTCCTCGGTGGGCGTCGCCGGCGGGGTGAAGCTCCCGGCTCGTCGCGTCCCGTCCCGGACCGGCGCCGGCAGCGAGGAGCGGTCGAGCTTGCCCGTGGCCGTCATGGGCAGCTCGTCCAGCACGACGAAGGCCGCCGGGACCATCGCGTCCGGGAGCTCTTCGGCGGTCAGCCGCCGGACGTCGTCGATCAGGGCGTCCTCGGTGCCCCAGGTCGGGACCGGTTCCGGCCGGGGCCGGGCGCTGGACGCGGCGGAGTCGGCGGAGTCCGGGCGCCGGGCGGACAGGTTGTACAGAGGCACGTCGCGGAGGGCCTCCTCCCGCTCGGTCGAGACGGCGAAGCCCCGCGCCTCGAGCATCGACGTGATCCGGTCCAGGCGGCCGTCCAGGTCGTGGACCTCGGCCACGAGCTGGCGCACCTTCGGCCAGTCCTCGTCCGACAGACCGTCCAGCACGTCCTCCTCGGCCTTCTCCACGTCGACCTTCAGCAGGTCGATGCGGTTCACGCCGTGCTCTCGGATGACCTGGGAGAGCGTCTTGAGGGCACACCGGAAGCTCCGCCGCTCCAGCCGTTCGTCCAGGAGGCGCTCGAGCTCGGCCTCGCTCACCGCGACCGAACGCTCCCGGGCCTCGGTCTGCAGGAACCGCCTCACCGTCTCGCGCTCGGCGTCGGCGTCGACGTAACGGCCCGAGAGGATCGAGACGTTCTGGAAGTAGCCGAAGGTGGCGGTCCCCGGGGCGCTGGCCAGCCCGTGGTCGAAGAGGCGCGCCGGGATCCCGTGGATCTCCGTGTTGAGGCGGAGCACCTCGAAGATCGGTGGCACGGGCTCGAAGGCGTAGATCCGGACGCTCGGATCGCGGTGCGCCAGGAACAGGTCGAAGAGCCCGATGTTGGCGCCGACGTCGAAGACGACCGCCCCCGCAGGGAGCGTGATCCCCTGGCGGAGGTAACTCTCTTCGTCGAAGATCTCCTCGTAGACGAACTCGGTCTCGCTCCGGTTGAGGTGGATGACGGGGAGGCCGTTGGGGAGCACGTAGCGTTCCCGGTCCTCGAGGCGACCGGCTCGTTCCAGCCGGCGCAGCTCCCGGACGGGACGGGCGCGCGCCCCGTCCGGCACGAGATACCCGACCAGGCGGGCTTCGCCCGCCGCGCCGGCGTGGGCGACGACGGCCGCCTCCCGGACCGCGGGATGGCGTCTCAGGGCCGCCTCCACCTCGGCCGGCTCGATGCGATGACCGCGGACCTTGACCTGCTGATCGATGCGCCCCCGATACTCGATCCGTCCGTCCGGCCGGTACCGGGCCAGGTCTCCCGTGCGGTAGGACCGCGCCCCGGGGGACGGGCTCCACGGGTCGGGACGGAACGCGTCGGCCGTGAGGCGGGGCCTCGACAGGTAGCCGCCCCCCACCCCCACTCCGGAGATCACGACCTCCCCGGGCGCTCCGACCGGCGCAGGGGCGCCCCGGGCGTCGAGCACGTGCACGTGGACGTCCGGAATCGGTCGTCCGACCGGGACGGGGCCCGGTTCGGTGCCGGGCGGCGCGAGCCGCGAGAACGCCGCGATGTCGGTCGCCTCGGTGGGGCCGTAGGTGTTGACCACCTCGGCGCGCCCCTCGGTGGAGCGCAGCCAGGGGTCGAGCCGCCCTCGCGCGATGGGCTCACCCCCCAGGAAGACGGAGCGCAGGGAGCCGAGGCTGCCGGGCGCGCGGTCGTCGGGGAGCTCGACCAGCGGATAGAACGCGCTCGGGGTGCAGTTGACGCGGGTGATGCCCTGCGTCTCGACGGTCCGCCGCAGCTCGCCCGGATCGTAGTGGTCGCCGTGCGGCAGGTGGAGCTCACCGCCCACGACCAGCGGGGCGAACAGGTTCTTCTGGGTGAGATCGAACCCGAGAGAGGAGACCCAGAGGACCCGGTCCTCCGCGCCGAAGGAAAACTCCCGGAGGTACCAGTGGAGAAGGTTGGAGACGCCGCGTTCGTAGACGACGGCCCCCTTCGGAACGCCGGTCGAGCCGGATGTGAAGATCACGTAGAACGGCGCGTCGCCCCGGGGGTCCAGCCGAGCCGGGGCCGGCGTCCCCCCGGCGTCGCTCCGGATCGCCTCGTCCACGAAGAGGGGGGCCGCGCCGCCGGACAGCAACGGGGTCAGGTTCCGCCGCGTGACCACCAGCTCGATCGACGCCGCGCCGAGGATCGTCGCCAGCCTGGAGCTCGGGTGCCCCGGGTCGAGGGGGACGTACATCGCACCGCTCTTCAGGATGGCCACGAGGGCGACGATCGCGTCCACCTCCCGAGGCATCAGGAGACCCACGGGCCGCCCCGGGCCGGCGCCGCGACGGATCAGCTCCGCCGCCAGCGCATCGGAGCGTCGATCGAGCTCCGCGTAGGAGAGCCGTCGTTCGCCGTGCACCAGGGCGATGGAGTCCGGAACCGCGCGGATCCGCTCCACCAGGAGCCGGCGCAGTGGTGCCACCGGTTCCGTCGTGGCCGGGTCGTTCCATTCGGTCAGGATCTGGTGTCGCTCGGAGCGGCCGAGCAGATCCAGGGCCCACACCGGCGCGTCCGGGGCGTCGGTGGCGCTGCGCAGGAGGGTGGCCAGGTGGCGGGTCAGCCGGAGGATCGTGCTCCGGTCGAACAGCCGGGTGAGATAGCGCAGGGAGAAGCGCAGGCGTTCACCGGAGCG
Organism: Acidobacteriota bacterium; assembly: GCA_050050355.1. GTDB lineage: Bacteria > Acidobacteriota > Thermoanaerobaculia > Multivoradales > DATKCC01 > JASFUJ01. The sequence continues at coordinate 9,979 of JASFUJ010000012.1, read as the reverse complement.
GGCGCCCACCAGGACGAGGTCGTACTCGACCCTCTGTTCGGGGAGCCTCCGGGATCGCAGGCGGAGCGGACCGGCCGCCAGCTCGACCCCCTCCTCGCCCAGGGCGAACGCTCCGAGATCTTCGGGGTCGTCGCGCCGCGGCTGATGGAAGAGGAACGCGGTCTGGAACAGGGGCGCCCGCCCCGTGTCGCGCTCCGGCCGGAGCTCCTCCACCAGCCGCGAAAACGGATAGAGCTGGTGGTCCAGAGCCTCGAGCACCGTGCCGCGGACCCGCTCGAGGAGCTGGGCGAAGGTCGGGTCGCCCGAAAGATCGTCCGGGAGCGCCAGGGGATTGACGCAGTACCCCACCAGGCGCCGGGTCTCCTGGATCGGCCGTCCCGAGCCGGCGGTCCCGATCGCGAAGCCCCGGCCGCCGGAGACCCGTGCCAGCAGGAGCTGGTACGCGGCGAGCAGGACGCCGAACAGGGTGGTCCCCGAGCTTCTGCCGAGGTGCGAGAGTGCCCGGGTCAGCTCCTCGTCCAGGACGAGGGGCACCGAGTCCCCGTCGAAGGTCCGGGTCGCCGGGGCGGGCCGGTCGGTGGGGATCTCCAGGGGGGCGACCGCGTCCCGGAGGCGGCGGTGCCAGTATCGCCGGTCGGCCTCGGCGGTCGGGCCGGAGAGGATTCGCTCGTGCCACCTGTGGTAATCGTCGTAGGTGAAGGCCGGTGGAGGCAGCTCCACCGCGACCCCTGCGATCTCGCCGCCGTAGAGCTCACCCAGCTCCCGCAGCAGGAGGCCGGCCGACCAGAAGTCGCCGGCGATGTGGTGGAGAACCATCGTCACCGCGGCCGTCCCGTCGGCGCGGTGGAACAGGGCGACGCGCAGCGGCGCCTCGCGCTCGAGGTCGAAGGGGCGGAGGGCGATCTCGCCGACCCGCCGGCGCAGCGCGTCGTCGCCGATGTCGCGATCCTCTTCGAAGGCCGGAGGCAGCTCGCGGTGAATCCGCCGGTGCGGCTCGCCGTCCTTGTCGAACAGCGTCGTCCGCAGCGCCTCGTGGCGTGCGCTCAGCGCGTGCAGGCTCTGCTTCAGCGCCCGCCCGTCCACCCCGTCCGGGGCGTCGGCCAGGAGCGCGAGGTTCAGCGCGGCGCTGTCCGGGGCCGTCTGCTCCAGGAGCCACAGGGCCCGCTGTCCCTCGGTCAGCGGCGCCTCCTCGGGGAGCGCGCCGCCGCCCGGCTCGGCGGTGGGCCTCTCCCGCCGCGTCCGGTCGCCGTGCAGCGCGTCCACCAGGCCCCGCGCGAGCTCCCCGGGCGTCGCCCCCTCCAGAAGCCGCCGCAGCGACACCTTGGTGCCGTAGGTGGACTCGAGCGAGGCCTGCAGCTCGATCGCCCCCAGCGAATCGAGGCCGAACGACGTCAGCGGCCGGTCCGGCTCGAGGTTGGAGACGTCGGTTCCGAGCAGGTGGGAAGCCCGCAGGAGGAGATCTTGCCGCACCGCCGAGAGCTGCTCCGAGGCAGGTCTCGCCAGGAGCTCTCGCGGTGTCCACGACCCGTCGGCGTCCGGCGACGGCGGCAAGTCGTCGGCGAGGGCGTGCCGCGCGTGCACGTTCAGCCGGTCCTCCAGATAGAGCTCTCTGCAGGCCGCGCGCTGCACCTTGCCGCTGGTGGTCTTCGGGACCGTCCCCGGCCGGACCAGGACCACCTCGTGGGCTCGCACCTCGTGACCGCGAGCGATGGAGTCCCGGACGGCTTCGATGATCTCCCCGCTCCCATGCTCGGGGTGCCGGTCGACCTCCTGGACCAGGACCAGCCGCTCCTCGCCGTCGACGTCGACCGAGAAGGCGGCGGAGCAGCCCATCCGGAGGTCGGGATGACTCCCCTCGGCGGTGGCCTCGAGATCCTGCGGATGATGGTTCCGGCCGCGAAGGATGATCAGGTCCTTGACGCGACCGGCGACGAAGAGCTCCGAATCCAGCACGAAGCCCAGGTCCCCCGTACGGAGAAAGCCCCCGCGCCGGTCGTCGTCGTCGATCAGGCGGGCATCGAAGATCCGCCGGCTCTCGGCCGGCCGGTTCCAGTAGCCCCGGGCCACGCTCGGTCCCGAAACCCAGATCTCTCCGAGCTCACCATCCGGGAGCTGGCGGCCGGTGTCCGGGTCCGCGATGACCAGGGAGCTCCCGAGCAGATCCCGCCCGGAGCTCACGAGGGGCATCCGGTCTCCCGCCTCCGGGGCACCCTCCTCGATCCGCCCTTCCTGCAACGCCCGCCGGTCGAACCGTCCGACGACCGGAGACCTGGAGGGAGGGGTCCCCGTGACCATCAAGGTGGCCTCCGCCAGGCCGTAGCAGGGCAGCCAGGCCCGGGGGCGGAAGCCGGCCGGGGCGAAGGCTTCGGCGAAGCGCTCCAGGGTCCGGGCGCGGACCGGCTCGGCGCCGTTGAAGGCGGCTCGCCAGTGGCTCAGGTCCAGCCCCTCCCGCTCCTCTTCCGGGATCCGCCGGACGCAGAGCTCGAAGGCGAAGTTGGGGCCTCCGCTCGTGGTCGCCCCGGTCTCGGTGACGGTCTCGAGCCAGAGCCGGGGACGCCGGAGGAAGGCCATGGGGGACATGAGGGTCGCCGAGCACCCGGCGTACAGGGGCTGCAGGATGCCGCCGATCAACCCCATGTCGTGGTACGGGGGCAGCCAGCTCACCACATGGCTCTCGGAGCTCATGGCGAACGCGGTGTGAATGAGCCGCGAGTTCTCGAGCAGGTTCCCGTGCGTGAGGACGACTCCTTTGGGCGATCCCGTGGAGCCCGACGTGTACTGGATGAAGGCCACGTCGTCCCGCCCGACGCCCGGATCGCACCAGTCCCGCTCGTCGTCGTCGATCCGGTCGGTGCACAGGAGCCGGATCCCCCGTGCGGCATCGTCTTCCTCCAGCCAGGACGCGATGCGGCGCTCCAGGGACGAGGTCGTCAGCACCGCCGCCGGCTCGGCGTCCCGGAGGATGGAGCCGACTCTCTGCTGGTTGCGGTTCTTGCGCGGCGGGGGAGCGAGGAGAGGAACCACGCCCGCCGTCAGGCAGCCGAAGAACGCGACGACGAGCTCGAGACCCGGGTTGAAGAGAAGCAGGGCACGCTCTCCCGGACGGGCCCCGGCCGCCAGAGCCACTGCCAGACGACGGGCCTGCCGGTCCAGTCCCCGGAAGGAGAGGGAGCCCTCGTCGCCGGCGCCGTCCCGGATGAACCGGTACAGTGGATCTCGACCCCGTCGTCCGGCACGGCGGCGCAGGAGGTCGACCAGAGAGCTCGAGGCGTTGGGCCCTGGGACCGACGACCTATCCATCTCTCCTTCGAGCTGGATGGCCGGGCGGGACGGAGCCGTCGGGGAGGCGGTGCAGGGAGGAGCCGGAGTGCCCGGAAGATTGCCTTGTCAGTGCCATCGACCGTGTGTAATAATTATTTAAAATATCATCATTATAACTGAAAGATGATCCTATAGACTGGCACATTCGAGTGTCAATAGATAAAAATACATAATAATCATTCGCCTAAAGGTGTCTCGTTGCGAAATGTCGCTTTTTCTTGCAGATTTCTGTTGGCTGGATGGATTCCCTTCCCGCCGGAGGCGGGAAGGGACGCGGCGAGACGTCGTGGGATGGGGCTACGGTACGCGGCGGGTCCGGAGCGCCGGTCGCTCCACTACCGCTCCCGCAGCACTTCCTGGGGCTGGACGCTCAGCGTCTTGCCGGCGGCCAGGAGGTTCGCCAGCACAGCCATGAGGAGGAGGATGCCGATGGCGCTGGCCACGGTGGTGAGATCCGTTCCCTCGAGACCGAACAGGAAGCTCCGGGCCAGCCGTTCCGCGGCGAGGGCGAAGCCGAGCCCGACGGCGATGCCGAGCACCGCCAGCAGAAGGCCCTGTTTGAGCATCAGGGCGAACAGCGCGCCCCGTTCGGCTCCGAGCGCCAGGCGCACGCTCAGCTCCTTGCGGCGCTGGCTCACCGAGTAGGAGATGATCCCGTAGATCCCCAGTCCGGCGAGTCCGAGCGCCAGGAGACCGAAGATCAGGAAGAGCGTTGCGCCGAGACGGGGTGCCCAGAGGCTCTGCTCGAACACTTGGCGCATGGTCAGCGTGAAGCCCAGACCGAGATCCTCGTCCAACTCCCGCATCACCGTGCGGACCGCGGGGAGCATCGCCTCGGCGTCGCCCTCCGTCCTGAGGTGGACGAAGACGGGGGAGGTGTACTCCTGACGGAGGGGGAGGTACAGGTACGGCTTCGGCTTTTCGCCCAGGGTGTTGTACTTGGCGTCGGCCACCACTCCGACCACCCGGAGCGGCTCGTCTTCACCCTGGAACACGATGTGTTCGCCGACGGCCGAGCGCTCGGGCCAGAAGCGCTCGGCCATGGTCTGGTTGACGATCACCACGCGGGGTTGCCCCGCCCGATCGCGCTCCTCGAAGGTCCGGCCTTCCAGGAGGCTCAGGTCGAGCGTCTCGAAGTACCCGGTGCCGACGGTGTTGCTCTGGACGAGATCCGCTTCGGCGTCCGACGGAACCTGCCGGCCCTGGACGATCACCGGCCTCAGCCAGTAGCCGAGGGCGCTGGGGTACAGCTCGAGGCTCTCGCCGATGGCCGCCGACCTCGCGCCCGGGAGGTTGCGGAGCCGCTCGACGGTGCGGTCGTAGAACTGCTGTCCCTGCTGGGGGCTGTAATCCAGTGACCCCAGATCGAAGGCGAAGACCAGGTGGTTGTCGACCGCGAACCCGGGGTCGAGCTTCTCCGCGCGCTCCAGGCTCCGCAGGAAGAGGATCGCCCCCAGGACCAGGACCAGCGACAGGGCGACCTGGAACGAGACCAGGATTCTCCGCGCGCGGGATGCGATGCCCGGCCACGCGCCGAAGGGCTCGCCGCCCTTCAGAGCCGCGACCAGCTCCGGGCGGGAGAGCCGGACGGCGGGAACCAGCCCGAAGATCAGCACCGTCAGCAACGACAGAGCGAAGGTGAAGCCCAGAACCCGCACGTCCATGGAGACGGCGAAGGCCTCGGACAGCTCCGGCGGCCGCAGGGCCCAGAGAGCGTCGCGCGACCAGAGCGCCAGCAGGAGGCCCAGGACGCCGCCGAATACGCCCAGGACGACGGACTCGGCGAGGAGCATCCGGATCACGTGACGTCGCCGGGCCCCGATGGAGAGCCGGACGGCGATCTCGTTGCTCCGGGCGAGGGAGCGGGTCAGCAGCAGGCCGGCGAGGTTGACGCAGGCGATGAGCAGGACGAGCCCGACCACGCCCATCAGCAGCCCGCCGCCCACGGCGTACTTGTGCCGCAGGTCGGGCTCGATGGTGGCTTCCCGGGCCGGAACCACGGCGAACGTCTTGTCCTTGTTCGCCACGGGATACCGTCGCTCGAGCTCGGCGCCCAGTCCCTGCAGGGCGGCGCGGGCCTGCTGGACTCCCACGCCGCCGCCCAGGCGCCCGAACGTCTCCACGATGCCCGAGCCGCGATCCTCGAACAGCTCGTTCAGCGGTCCGCGGATCAGCCGCCGGCGCAGGTTCAAGGGGACCCACGCCTGCGCCGGAACCCGCGCCGAGACCCCGTGGAAGCCCTCCGGCGCCACGCCGATGATCGTGAGGTCGTTGCCGTTGACGGTGAGGGTCTGCCCGATGACGTCCGGGTCGGCGGCGAACTGTCGTTGCCACAGCCCGTGACTCAGCACCACGATCGGATCCGTGCGGGACAGGGCGCCCTCGTCCGGGCTGAACGTCCGTCCCCGGGCCGCCCGGACCCCCAGGACGCGGAAGTACTCTCCGGTGACCATCTGCACCCGTTCGAGACGGGACTGCTGATCGCGGCCGAGGCTGGCCTGGATCCCGACGAAGCCCGCGAGGCCGTCGAGAGACCGGGTCAGCCTTCGCAGGTCGCGAAAGTTGAGGTACGAGATCTGATGGAAGGACGACTGCTCGTCGTCGGTCGAGAACAGCCGCACCACCTCGTCGGGCCGCTCGACCGCAGGGAGCGGCCGGAGCAGGATCGAGTTGACGAAGGTGAAGATGGCGCAGTTGGCACCGATCCCGAGGCCGAGGGAGACGAGCGCCACGGCGGTGAAGCCCGGACTCCGGACCAGTCGCCGGAGAGCGTAGACGAGATCACTGGAGACGGTCCGCATGAAGACGGGCTCGGGTACGGGGGCGAGTCGCGGGTCCGGTTGTCCGCGCGCCGGGCTCATCGGCGAGGTCGTGACCCCTCGCCGTTCTTGAAGTTCGGAGATTTTATGGAATGGCTGGAACTTTCGCAAGGCGGTAGCATCCGGGGCGTGATCGCCGCCAGCCACAACGGGACCAGCCACACCGGGAAGAGTGCCGGGAGCTCCCCCCCGTCCGCCGCTGCTCCGATTCGGAGGCCCGATCCATGAACGCCGCCCTCCTCGCCCTCGGTGTGTTCGTCCTGTTCGCCCTCGGCTACCGGTTCTATAGCCGGTTCCTGAGCCGGAAGGTGTTCGCCCTGGCCGAGGACGAGCCGGTGCCGTCGCGGGAGCTCCGGGACGACGTGGACTACGTGCCGACCAAGGGGCACGTGCTCTGGGGGCACCACTACACGTCGATCGCCGGGGCGGCGCCGATCGTGGGGCCGGCGCTGGCGGTGATCTGGGGGTGGCTGCCGGCGCTGGTCTGGGTGACGGTGGGAACCCTGTTCATGGGGGCGGTGCACGACTTCTCCGCCCTGGTGATCAGCCTGCGCAACAAGGGGCGCTCGATCGGGGAGATCGCCGGCCGGGTGGTGGGCTCCAGGGTGCGGACCCTGTTCCTGCTGATCATCATCTTCCTCATCTGGATCGTCCTGGCGGTGTTCGCGTACGTGATCGCCACCCTGTTCGTGAGCACGCCGGGCTCGATCTTCCCGATCAACATCCAGATCGTCGTCGCCGTCGCCCTGGGCTGGCTGGTCTACCGGCGGCGGATCGGGATCTTCGCTCCGTCGATCGTCGGCTACGCGGTTCTGCTGGTGTCGATCGTCTACGGCAATGCGTTCGCCGAGGCGTTCCCGGTGATCACCCGGATCTCGGTGACCGGGTGGGTCTGGCTGCTGCTGATCTACGCCTACGTCGCCTCGGTGCTTCCGGTCTGGCTGCTGCTCCAACCCCGGGACTACCTGAACTCCCACCAGCTCATCACGGGGCTGGGCGCCCTGACCCTCGGGTTGATCGTGCTCCATCCGGTGATCCAGGCGCCGGCGGTGCGCCTCTGGCCCGAGGGGGCGCCGCCGATGATCCCGTTCCTGTTCATCACCATCGCCTGCGGAGCGATCTCCGGGTTCCACGGGCTGGTGGCCTCGGGCACGACGTCGAAGCAGGTCGGGTGCATGACCGACGCGCGTCCCATCGGCTACGGCGGGATGGTGGGGGAGGGGAGCCTCGGCCTGCTGGCGGTGCTGGCGTCGACCGCGGGGTTCGCTTCGGCGGCCGAGTGGTCGACCCACTACGCGAGCTGGGGCGCGGCCTCCGGGTTGGGGCCGAAGCTGGACGCGTTCGTGACCGGCGGCGGCCGGTTCGTGGCGTCGCTGGGGGTGCCGGTCGAGGTGGGGAAGGTGTTCATCGCGGTGATGGTGGTGGCGTTCGCGGCGACCACGCTCGACACCGGTGCGCGGATCCTGCGCCTGTTGATCTCGGAGCTGGGGACGGCCTACGGTGTGCGGGCGCTCGAGAACCGGTACCTGGCGGGCGGGGTGGGGGTGGGGATGGCGCTGCTGCTGGCGGTGACCCAGGCCGGCGGCAAGGGCGGGCTGGTCCTCTGGCCGCTGTTCGGGACCACCAATCAGCTCGTGGCGGGGATCACCCTGCTGGTGGTCTCGATCTGGCTGCGGCGGCAGGGGAAACCGGTGGTCTACACCCTGGTGCCGATGGTCCTGGTGGCGGCGGCGACGGTGGCGGCGATGCTCTCCGAGCTGCGGAGCTACTTCGCATCCCAGTCGTGGTTGCTGGCGGTGATGGGGACGATCATCCTGGCCTGCGACGTCTGGGTGATGATGGAAGGCGTCCGGGTGCTGGCGGGTGCGCGGGTTCGCGAGCCCGATCAGGTATAATACGGCCGCTGAACATCCCTCCCCGGGAGGCACTCAATGCGCTCGAAAAGAAACGTCGTTCTCGCCGCCGCGATCCTGATCGCCGTCGTGCTGGTCGTGGCTCCCTGGGCGGCCGCCCAGACCCCGTCGACCGACCTGACCGGGACCTACGACATGCAGGCCACGGTGGAGCTGCCGTCGATGGAGACGCCCGCCGCCCAGACGAAGGGCCTCGCCATGCCCTGCCAGTACGAGGGCACCGCCGACATCGTCGACGAGAACGGGGACCTGAGCGGCACGGTCGATCTGATGCTGGTCACCGGTCCCGAAGGGTGCCCGGCGGACATGACCGGTACGCTCAACGGCAGCGGCGACCCGGGTACCACGGACATCCTCGTGATGGGTACCATCGGCGGAACGCTGGGAATGCTGACCTTCAACGGCTCGCTGACGCCCAACCCCGGCGGCGGCGGGACGTTCAGCGTGACCCAGGGCGGTTTCGTGGGAGCGGTGGGGAGCTGGGCCGCCCAGAGGTTCGAGTCGATCTTCGAGATCCCGACCCTGACGGCCGTGGGCCTCACGCTGCTGACCCTGCTGGTCCTGGGCGCCGGCTACTTCATCCTGCGTCACGCGGCCGCCTGAGCGCGGCCCGGTCCCGGTTCGCCAGGCGTGCCAGGGCTCGCCGCGGAGCCCGTGCCAGGAGTGTGGGTACGAGGGTGAGATCCGCCGCCAGGGCGACGGCGACGGCGACCGCCGCCAGCGCCCCGAACCGGGCCACGGGGACCAGCTCGCACAGGCCCACCACCCCGAACCCCACCGTCAGGATGATCGAGGTCAGGGCGTGGGCTCCGGCCGTCTCCCCCAGCGTGCGGATCGCGGCCTCCGGCGCCGGTGAGCGGGCGACCAGCCGGCGGAAGGAGCCCAACGAGTGGAGGGTGTCGTCCACCGCCAGCCCCAGCACCACCGAGGCGACCATCACCGTCGCGCTGTCCACCGGCAGCCCCGACCACCCCATCACCCCGAGCACGAACAGCACCGGCCAGAGGTTGGGCACCAGCGCGCGCGCCGTCAGGGCGAGGCTTCCGAGCAGCAGGCGGAGGACGATCGCCACGCCCAGGGCGGTGAGGGTGAGCGAAAGCACCATGGTCCGGAGCAGGGTCCGCTGCGCGGCCAGCACCAGGGGGTACTGACCGGTGATCCCGACCTCGGCGTCCGGGAAGAGCCGCCGCGCCTCCGCGCGGACCCGGCCGAACAGGGGCGCCAGCTCCTCGTAGCCCCGCATCGGAACCAGCAGGGTGATCCGGGTCCGCGCGCCGTCGGCCGTGAGCAGGTAGGCGAGCATGCGGTCCAGGTCCGGTTCCCGGCGGATCCGGACCTCGGCCCGGGCCAGGCTCGCCGCCCCCGGGCCGCCGGTTCCCTCGGTCCCGCCGGTTCCGTCGGGGTGCGTGGAGCGCCGGGCCACGTCGGCCACGAGGTCGCCGGCGGAGAGCGCACCGAGGACCAGGGGTTCGCGCCCGAGCAGTGCCGTCAGCTCCGCCTGGCGGCGCAGCGCCTCCGGGGTGTCGAGCCGCAGGCCGTCTCCCCGCAGCACCAGGCTGGCCGCGACCGTGCCGATGCCCTGGGCCTCGAGGGCCGTGGTCTCCGCGCGGACGACGGAGCCCTCCCGGAAGTAGGCCAGGACGTCGGTTTCGATGCGCAGTCGGAGGATGCCGGCGCCGGCGGCGACGGCCAGGAGGGTGAAGAGGGCGGTGACCGCCCGGTGCCGGGCGATGGCGGCGCCGGCCAGCCCCCGGCCGAGGGCGCCCGCGCGCAGCTCGATCCCCCGAGCCGCCGGACCGCCCGGACCCCGGTCCCGGCTCCGCGGACCGGGGAGGGTGGCCAGCAGCGCCGGGTAGAGGACCAGCATCGTCAGGGTCAGGAAGACGATGCCGAACGCCGACCAGAGGCCGAGGGCCCGCACCGGGG
>JASFUJ010000011.1:0-15104 GCA_050050355.1 Acidobacteriota bacterium | reverse complement strand
TGTTCAAGTCGAGCCTCTGGGGCGACCCGCGCTGGATGGTGACCGTGCCGCGAGGCACGCCGCTCACGTTCCGCGTGGCCCAGCCCTGGGGCCACCAGGCCCATCTACCCACCCTCGAAGGGCACCGTTATCCGCTGGAGCCGGGCATGGCCGGCTCGGAGCAGGTGTTCAACCAGGTGCTCGTCCCGGGCATGAGCCTCAACTTCGACTTCATCGGCGGCGCCGGCGGCGACATCCAGGCGCCTGGGGATTTCCTGTTCCTCGACCGCCGCCAGCCGTTCCTCGAGGGCGGCCTCTGGATGATGCTGCGGAGCACGGCCGACGGATCGGCGATCACGGCCGACCGGATCTCGATCCTCGGCGCGACGCTCGACGACGGAGGGAGGACGGTGCTGCGCGGCCGGGTCGGCCCGCGGCCCGCCGGTGACTTCGTCCCGTCCGTGTCGATCCACGAGGGTCCGGCCGTCGGCGGCGTGTGCAGTGGGCGGGTGATCGGCCGTTCGCCGGTCGAGCCGGGCAGCGGCGCCTGGCAGCTCCGGTCCACCGCCCTGCCGGACGAGATCTGCGTGGCCTCGCCGGCGGGTGGTGTCTCGAGCGCGCCGCTGGCCGACGTCGGTGTCGGCGGCCCGAGCGTTCCGCTCCGGGTCGACCGGTAGGCGTCTCGCGGTATCGTCGACCATCGGAGGTCCGGGCGCGAGAGCGCCCGGGCCTCGCCCGTCTCCGAGGAGAGCAGTCGTATGAAGACGTCCCGCACGCTCCCCACCCTGGCGCTCGTCGGCGTCCTCGCCGTGACCGGCCCGGGCTCCGCGGCCGAGGAGTCGGCCGCGCGGAAGGCGGTACGGCTCGGCTGGCACGGAGAGACCATGCCGGACGGCCTGGTCCAGGGGGAGGTGGAGGGGGAGTACGTCTGGGAGAAGGACGGTGCGGTGATGGTCTACGTGCCACCGGGACCGTTCCCCATGGGCAGCGAGGAGGGGGATGCGGACGAGCGCCCGGTGCACGAGGTCCTGCTCGACGGGTTCTACATCGACAAGTACGAGGTCACCTGGGGCCGTTGGAAGCGCTCCGGGCTGCCCTACAGCGAGGAGGTCGGGTCCCACTTCCGGATTCCGGCGGCTCCGGACTGGGGGATCCTCGACGACCACCCCATCGCCAGCGTGAGCTGGCGGGACGCCAGGGCCTACGTGGAGTGGGCCGGCAAGCGGTTGCCGACGGAGGCCCAGTGGGAGAAGGCGGCCCGCGGCACCGACGGCAGGAAGTACCCGTGGGGCTCCGAGCCCCCGACCCCCGGCCGGGCGGTCTGGAAGGGCCACCCGATCTCCGGGGAGTCGACCGCGCCGGCCGACTGCTGTGCGGCGGGGGCCTCGCCCTACGGCGTGTACAACATGGCCGGCAACGTCTACGAATGGTGCGAGGACGTCTACGCGGGCGATTACTACGCCCGCTCGCCGGTGAAGAACCCGGTCAACCGGGCGGAGGGCCGCTACCGCGTGCTGCGCGGCGGAGCGTTCGTCCTGGAGGTCGAGGACCTGAGGAGCGCCCTGCGCTACCGGCTGCTCGAGGTCGACCGGACCGGGTACCTGGGGTTCCGCTCTGTGGTTCCGGGGGCGGAGTGACGGCCGTCCGCCACGACGGATCGCGAAGGAGGATCAGCAGGCCATGAGGTGTTCGATGCGTGTCGCAGCTCCCGGTCGGAGCCCGGTCCAGGCTTGGGCCGTGGCGTCGGCCCTGATCTTGACCCTGGTGGTCGGAGTCGCCGGCTGCCAGGAGGCTCAGAGCTTCAACGGGAACGTGGTGGAGCCGCCGCGGCCCGCCCCCGAGCTGCCGGGGACCAACTGGGACGGCGAGCCGTTCCGGCTCAGCGAGCGCCGGGGGAAGGTGACGGTCCTGTTCTTCGGCTACACCTTCTGCCCCGACATCTGTCCCATGACCCTCACCAAGATGCGCCGGGTCGAAGAGGGGCTCGGCGACCGCGCGGACGATCTGGAGGTGGTCTTCGTCTCCGTGGACCCGCACCGCGACGGCGTGGAGAAGCTCTCCGGCTACGTCCCCAACTTCGACCAGAGCTTCTACGGGGTCCACCTGACCTTCGACGAGCTGGAGCGGGTCAAAGAGGACTTCGGGATCACCGTCCAGTACAGCCAGCCGAAGGACGGCCCCGGATCCGACAGCTACTACTACGTCGACCACACCGGCACCTACTTCGTCCTCGACCGGCAGGGCCGGATCCGGCTCGAGTATCCGCCCACGGCCACCCCGGAGCAGATGATTCCGGACATCGAGACCCTGATCGCCGCCGGCTGAAGGAGGGAGGGCACGCCATGACCGCAGAGATCGGCCTCACCGGGGGGGCCTCGGGCTCGCCCGTTCCGGGGCGGCTTCCGGCCCTGATTCTGAGTCTGGCTCTGGCGCTGACCGGGGCCGCCGCCTGCGACGGCCCGGCGGAGGAGGACGGGCGGCCCGGGAGCCCGGCGGAGGCCGGGCCCGAGATCGGGCCGGCCGCCGCCACCGTGGGCGACCTGGAGATCCACGCCCCCCGGGTCCAGGTGACGCCCGGAGGCGCCACCGCGGCCGCCTACCTGACCCTGGTCGACACCGGGGGCGCGGGCGACCGGCTGCTGGCGGTCCGCACCGCCGCGGCCGAGAGCGCCTCGCTCCACGAGAGCGTCGACGACGACGGGGTCCACCGCATGGTGGCGCGGCCGGAGGGTTTCGCGGTGCCGGCCGGCGGAGCCCTCGAGCTGGCCCCGGGCGGCAAGCACGTCATGCTGATGGGGCTGCGCGACGGCGCGACGGGAGAGGACCGGATGATCTCCCTCACCCTGGAGCTGGAACGGGCCGGCGCGGTGGAGATCCGGGTGCCGGCCGGGGACGGCGCCGGCCCCGAAGACATGGACGCGGACCACGCGGACCACTGAGCGGACCCATGGCGGAATCGGAAGGCGAGAGCCGGGGCGCCCGGCGGCGGCGGGAACGGAGGACCGAACGGCAGCGGCGGGAGGCCCTGCGCTGGTGGGGCAAGCCCGGGGTGCTGCTCTTCCTCGCGGCGCTGGCGCTGGCCCTCGCCGGCTGGGCCCTGGTGATCCGCGACACCGCCCGCATCCCGGTCGAGCGGGCGACCATCGAGGGCCTCGAGATCCGGCTCCTCGGCGCCCGCTGGATCCTCGACCAGATGGACCACGGCGAGAACTTCCAGATGCCGTCGACCATGATGCCCGACATGCCCGAGTGGGGGAAGCAACGGGTCACCCTGGATCTGATGTTCTTCAACCACTCCACCGACGCCCAGGTCTACGACGGATCGGAGTTCCACCTGGTGCCGGAGATGGGGGACGAGGTGCCGCCCGTCGGCGCCCAGGTGGGTCGGGCCAAGATCGGGCCGGGGCAGGGTCTCAACACCGCGATCCACTTCGACTTCGACACCACCGAGCCCCACGGCAAGCTGCGGGTCGCCTGGCGCCGGCAGGGGGATACCGTCTACCTGCCGATCCCGGAGCCGGCAGAGCACTACCACCTGCGCCCGCGCGGCGGCGAGGTCGCCTTCCCGCCCCGGGCCGCCATGGTGATGCATCTCGGGGATCCGGAGCGCGGCGGCGCGCTGTTCGCCGGGCGCTACGGGTGCGTCGCCTGCCACGGCGACCCGGGGGTCCCCGGCAGCAACAACGTGGGGCCGCACCTCGGAGGCATCGCCACCGCGGGGGCCACGAGGGTCGAGGGGCTCGCCGCCTCCGAGTACGTCTACCAGTCGATTCTGGAGCCCGGGGCGTTCATCGCCCCCGAGTGCCGGGGCGGCCGGCCCTGCGCCGAGCCGACGGCCATGCCCGAGTACGCGAGCCTGCTCACCCTCCAGGACCTGGCGGACCTGATGGCCTACCTGATGGAGCAGAGGGGGGACGGGGCGGCCGAGAGGGCGGCCGGTCCCTGACCGCTCGGTCCATCTCCACCACCCGGATCTCCAGGCGCCCGACGAGGGGCGTCAGGGGGAGAAGCTCGCCGGTGGCGTCGGGGCCCGCCAGGGCGGAGACGGCCAGGGCGATGTGGGTGGCGTCGAAACCGTAGCCCGGGGCGTCCGGGTCCTCCGGAGGGGCGGCCGTGGCGTCCAGGTCCAGCCAGCGCCCGTCGATCAGCGCCTGGGTCCACATGTGGTACCCGAAGACGTTCCGCACCCCCGCGACCTCCTCCAGATAGACCAGGCCGGACACGACCCGCGAGGGGATGCCGTCGGCCCGGAGCAGTGCGGCGAGCAGGACGGCGTGCTCGGTGCAGTCTCCGGTGCCGGTGCGGGCCACCTCGGACGCGGTGGCGAAGCCGGTGTCCAGGGTCTTCTCGGTGATCGACCCGTGGACCAGGGCGGCGAGGCGGAGGGCGCGGTCGCGGGGCGTCTCGGTCGGCTCACCCGGCGCCGGCCGGTCCAGTCGGGAGAGGAGCGCCCGGACCGCCGGATCGTGGTGATCGAGGTAGGGCGAGGCGGCCAGGTGCAACCGCCGGTCGGGGCCGGGCGGGGCTCCGTCGGCGTCCGCCGGCGGCCGGGGCACTGCCACCCCGGTGGCGTCCACCACGACCCGGACCCGGTCGCCCCCGGTCCGGGCGTCCGCGCCCTCCGCGCCGTCCGCGTCTTCCGTGCCCTCCCCCCGGATCCGCCGGGCGCGCTGGGCGTCGGTGCGCGGCGGCATGGGCAGCTCGGCCGGGGCGCCGCCCGGATCCGGCGGGAGGATGAGCTCGTACGCCGCCCGCCGCAGCCGCCGGGGCTCCGGGATCGGCCGGTCCGGGCGGACGAACGTGGAGACCATCAGCTCCGGAGCGACGCCGTCCTCGACCACCGCCCGGGCGCTCCGGCGGTCGGTCCGGTGCAGGCTCAGCTCCATGCCCAGGAAGGTGGTCGAGCTGGTCAGCAGGCGGCCGTCGCCGTCGAGCTCCAGGGTCCCCTCGTTCACCGCCGCCGTGGCCTCCCGGCCCAGCGTCCGCTCCCGCCACCGGCCGACGGCGCCCGGCACGGTGCCCGGGCCCAGTCGCTCCCGCTCGATCGTCACCGGCTCCAGCCCCTGGAACGAGTCGATCACCCGGAGGGTGAAGCGGGGCGTCCCCGCGCGCAGGTGCTCGACCGTCGCCCGCCGGGCGGCGTCCGGCGGGAGCCACTCGCCCCGGGGCCGGGGGAGGGTCTCGCGGGTTTCGCGGCCCGCCTGGCCGGTGACGGACTCGATCCCGTCCGGGCCGAAACGGAAGGTGGACTCCACCGGCAGTCGCCCCAGGGTCTGATGCCGCCACAGGAGCACCGGTTCGCCGTCGTCGGTCTCGACGAAGCGGGAGGCGAGCTCGATGCGGATCTCCGCGGTGCCGCGCCGCAGCCGGAGCGCCAGCCGCGTCGTGGTGGTGACGCGGTCCCCCTCGCGGGCGATCCTTTCCATGCTCCACCCCGCCGGTGCCCCGTCGATCTCGATCCGGTACCACAGGGTGCCGGAGGGCTCGTCCGACGCGAGCGCGGGCGCGACCGACAGCACGGCCAGCAGCCACGGGAGAAATGCGGCGCGGAGGGTTCGGAGGCGAGGCATCGGGCGCACGAGGATACCGGAATCTTCGCCGGCCGGGTGCAAGCCTTGGCGAAAGTCCGTATAATAGGAGTCGCTCGTCCCGGTCGATACTGATCGCCGGGGCGAAGAGGGGCAACCCTCCAGGTCGTTGACTCGCCTCGAAAGAGGCAACACGCTCCACCCGATCACACACTGGGACGGGGGTGGAGGCTCGGAAGGGTCAACGGAGTCGACCTGCACAAAGCCAACAGGCCGCTCACCGGCTCGCCCGTGAGCCGCGCTCCATCGGGGAGTCGCGGACGCCGGCGGGGCGCAGCGGCGACACGAGGTAGAACTGGAGGACACGCATGAAGGCACAAGAAGCCGCTGGCGACGTCAGCGACATCCGCTCCATCCTGGAAGGCTCTCCCGATCTCGACACGGCGGCGGAGCTTTTGAACCTGGCGGGCAACTCCACCAGGCTCAAGCTCCTGTACCTGCTCGAGAACGCCAAGGAGATGTGCGTCTGCGACCTGGCCGAGATGCTCGGCGTTTCGGTCTCCGCGGTGTCACAGCACCTTGCGAAGCTGCGGGCCTACCAGCTCGTCGCACCCCGTCGGGACGCCCAGACGATCTACTACCGGCTGACCGACCATCAGTTCAACGACAAGCTGCGTCAGAACTTCTTCGCCTGATCGCAGCATCGTTGTCCGAGCGCCAGCGGCGACGGGGCGACCCGTCGCCGCTTTTTCTTTGTCCCGGCGCCTCTCCCGCCTGTCCCACAACACCGGCCGACCGCACCCTGGAGGATGAGACGACCACTTCCACCACGCCCCGAGCAGATCGGAGCACGTCGGGGTACAATGTCGGTCCCGATCCTCTCCGCCCGTCGGCGGCTCTGCCCGCGGTACCGGCCGAGCCCGATCGGCGTCGGAGGATCGGCGCCAGGGACGGCGGAGCGGATCGAGACGGGACGCATCGGACGATCCGGTCCGAAGGAACCGGTCGAATCGAACTGGTCGAATTGAGCTCGAAGGAGGAGGAGTCGGTACGATGAATCACCCGCGTCCGAAGTTCACCTATCTCGGCCACGCCACGGTGCGCTGCGATCTGCCGGGCGGCGAGGTGATGCTCATCGACCCGTGGGTCGACAACAATCCCGCCTGCCCCGACGAGCTGAAGACCTTCGACCGCCTGGATGCGATCCTCGTGACGCACGCCCACTTCGACCACATCGGCGACGCGGTCGCGATCGCCGAGCGCTACGAGCCCGACGTGGTCGTGGCCAACTTCGAGATCTGCAACTGGCTGGAGTCGAAGGGCGTGAAGGGCTGCTCGGCGATGAACACCGGGGGCACCCAGGAGGTTCTCGGCTGCGCCGTGAGCATGGTCCGGGCGGATCACTCGTGCGGCATCACCGACGGGGACCGGATCCTCTACGGGGGGACCGCCGGCGGCTTCGTGGTCCGCCTGCCGGGGGGCTACACCTTCTACCACGCGGGGGACACCGCCCTGTTCAGCGACATGCAGCTCATCGCCGAGCTGTACCGCCCCGAGCTCGCCTTCCTTCCCATCGGCGACCTCTTCACCATGGATCCACAGCAAGCCGCTCGCGCGTGCCGCATGCTCGGCGTCCGGGAGGTGATCCCCATCCACTGGGGCACGTTCCCGTTGCTGACCGGCACCCCCGATCAGCTCGGGGAAGAGCTCGGAGACCAGGGCATCAACTGCACCATGGTCGCCCTCGAACCCGGACAGAGTCATTAGCATGATCCACTCGAGGCATTGACCTCCAGCCGATGGCCTGTCCCACCCCGCCAACGTTTTCTGCACGATCCGCATCGAGGACGACCCCCGATGCGTCGAGGACCGTCCCGGGGACGGTCCGGCCGGGCCGATGACCGGTCCCGGCTCCACGATGGTTGACTTCCCCGCTCGCCGGCCGGTGCCAGTGCGGTGCCGGGCCACCGTTTGAGCACAGAGAAAGGAGCACGACGATCGCCGCCGCGAACCACAAGAGGAACGACCCCAGGATCAACCAGCAGATCCGGAAGAGTCCGGTCCGACTGATCGACGAAGAGGGGACCCAGCTCGGGATCGTCCCGGTCGAAGAAGCGCGGGACAAGGCCCGGGAGAAGGGGCTGGATCTCGTCGAGGTGGGACCGAACGCCGATCCGCCGGTGGTCCGGATCCTCGATTGGGGCAAGCTTCGCTACGAGAAGCAGAAGAAGGACCGCGAAGCCAAGAAGAAGACCCAGACCATCGAGGTCAAGGAGGTCAAGTACCGGCCCACCATCGATCAGCACGATCGAGACCGCAAGACCCAGCGTGCCCGGAAGTTCCTCGAACAGGGCAACAAGGTCAAGGTCACCATCTTCTTCCGGTATCGGCAGCTCCGGCGCCCCCAGCTCGGCACCGAGATCCTGGATCACGTGTACGAGGAGCTGAAGGACGTCGCGACCGTGGAGCACCGGACCAAGGGGCTGGAAGGCCGGCAGATGATCATGATCCTGGCGCCCCACAGCGAGAAGGGCAAGGAGAAGAAGGACACCAAGGCCGCTTCCTGATCCCGGGTCGCTCCCGGATCTTCTCCGTTGCGCTCCGTCCTCGCGAGCTCGCGGGCGGCGTTCGTCCGGGTGCCCGTTTCCCGCCGGCTCCGGCGCGTCCGGGCCGGGTCCTCCGCCGCCGGACCGGCGGAGCCCGCACGGCGCTCCCCGGGCGACGCTACCGGGGCGACCGCGCGGGCTTCCGCTGCATCAGGCTGCGCCGCAGGCGGCGCTGCCGGAGCAGCCCGGCCACCAGGCCGTGTCGCGGTGAGACCGCCAGCGCCGCCAGGAACAGGAGGCCCGCCACCACCGCCATCGCACCGGCGATCGAGGCGTCGAACGCGCGTGCCGCGAAGTAGCCGGCGACCGCCGAGGCCACCCCCACGCCGACCGCCAGCATCAGCATCGAGCCCAGTCGCTCGGTGAGCAGGTACGCGGTCGCCGGGGGGACCACCAGCATCGCGACCACCAGGATCGCCCCCACCGACTCGAAGGCGCCGACCACGGTGAACGACACCGCGGCCATGAGCAGGTAGTGGATCAGGACCGGTGAGAAGCCGAGGGATGCCGCCAGCTCGGGGTCGAAGGTGGAGATCTTCAGCTCCTTGAAGAAGAGCGTGATGAACAGCGCGTCGAGCAGCAGGACACCGCCGTTGACCCAGAGCGCCCGGGGGCCGAGGGACGACCCTCCCACCAGCCAGACGTCCCAGGGCGTGTAGGCGATCTCGCCGTACAGCACGCAGTCCAGGTCCAGGTCGACCTGCGAGGCGTAGCGACTGATCAGGATCAC
This sequence comes from Acidobacteriota bacterium, assembly GCA_050050355.1. Taxonomy (GTDB): domain Bacteria; phylum Acidobacteriota; class Thermoanaerobaculia; order Multivoradales; family DATKCC01; genus JASFUJ01. The sequence goes on along the minus strand of JASFUJ010000011.1, from coordinate 6,261 downwards.
GCCGATCGAGAACAGGGCGGGGAACACGACGCCGATCGACGCGTCCTCCGCCAGGCGCCGGCTGCGGTGGAACAGCTCCACCAGGAAGACGGTCAGCAGTCCCAGCGCCCCCGCGCCGATCACCATGGGAAGGGCGGCCCGTCCCCCGGTCAGGAGGAACGCCAGGGCGATGCCCGGGAGCACGGCGTGGCTGATGGCGTCCCCCAGGAGCGCCATCTTCCGGAGCACCAGGAAGGAGCCGACCAGGGCGCAGCTCGCGGCCACCAGGCTGCCCACCAGGAGGATCGCCAGGGTCGGGCTCATGACGGCGCCCCCCCGGGCCGCGGCTCCGCCGGTGGAGGGATCGCCCGCCCGTGCGGATCGGTCTCCGGATACCCCAGGAGGTCCTCGAGGCGGAGGGCGTCCTCGTCGGTGAGCGCGTGCTCCATCGCCTCGGCGTCCCGGTGCACGTGATCGCTCGCCAGCTCCAGCCGGCGGGTCAGGTAGAGCTCCCACAGCCGGTGCTTGCGCACCACCGCCGCGGCCTCCCGCCGCCCGGCCGGGGTCAGGAGCAGGGCGCCGTCGTGCCGCTCGACCAGGTCCTCGGTCTCCAGCGCCCGGGCGGCGGCCTCCAGCCGGCCCGGAGCCCGGCCGCGCAGGCCCATGAGGTGCGGCAGGGAGACGGGCTCCCGGAGATCGCCCCGCTCTTCCCCGGCGCGGTAGAGATCCTTGAGCAGGTTCTCGCGCTGGATACGCCGCTCCACGCGCCGCTCCCGGAGCCAGGCCTGGATCAGCCCGCGGCGGGGGGCCGCCAGCAACGAGACCACCAGGACGACGCTCGCCACCAGCACGATCACCGGGCCGGTGGGCAGGCGCGCCGCTCCCGCGGAGATCAGCGCGCCCGACGCCCCGGAGACGGCGCCGATGCCGCCGGCGAGCGCCAGCATGCGGCCGAGTGAATCGGTCCACTGACGGGCCGCGGCCGCCGGCGTGATCAGGGTCGCCACGATCAGCACCACCCCGACGGTCTGCAGCCCGAGCACCACCACGGTCACCAGCAGCAGCGTGAGCAGCCCCTCGAGGGCGCGGACCCGCAGCCCCAGGCTCTCGGCGAACGCCCGGTCGAAGGTGAGCAGCTTGAACTCCTTGTAGAACAGGGCCAGGACCACCGCCACGGCGACGGCGAGCCCCGCCATCACCTGCAGGTCACGCTCCATGAGGGTCGCCGCCTGCCCGAACAGGTACGTGTCCAGACCGCTCTGGTTCCCGGCCGGGAGTCGCTGGATGTGCGTCAACAGCACGATCCCCATGCCGAAGAACACCGACAGCACGATGCCGATGGCGCCGTCCTCCTTGATCCGGCTCCACCGGACCACGGCGAGGATCACCAGGGCGCCCACCAGCCCCGCCCCGAGGGCGCCCGCCGCGAGCGGCAACGGATCCTTGGTGCCCGTGACCAGGAACGCCAGGCAGACGCCGGGCAGGGCGGCGTGGGCCAGGGCATCGCCCAGGAGGCTCTGACGACGCAGCAGGGCGAAGCTCCCCAGGACGCCGCCGAGCGCCCCGAGCAGGGTCGCTCCCAGCAGCACGTTCCGGGCCGTGAAGGTCAGCTCCATCCGCGGCTCTCCCCGGGCAGGGTCCCGTCCCCGGACGACTCGGCGCGAGCCCCTGGCCGGAGCACCGACTCGTCCGGCGCCGCGTCGAGCGGCCGGTGCTCCAGTAACGTCCGGGCGGCGCGGGAGAGGATCGTCAGCCGGCCGCCGTAGGTGCGCTGGAGGTTCTCGTCGGTGAAGGTGGTCTTCACCGGGCCCTCGGCGATCAGGCGCATGTTGAGGAGCACCACGTGGTCGAAGTACTCGGCGACGGTCTGGACGTCGTGGTGGACCGCCACCACCGTCCGCCCGGCGGTCTTGAGCTCGTCCAGCAGGTCGAGGATGGCGCGCTCGGTGGTGACGTCGACGCCGGCGAAGGGCTCGTCCATCAGGTAGAGGCGCGCGTCCTGGGCGAGGGCCCGGGCGAGGAAGACGCGTTGCTGCTGGCCGCCGGAGAGCTGGCTGATCTGGCGCTCCGCGAGCTCGCGCATGCCGACGTGCTCCAGGCATTCGAGGGCCCGCTCCCGGTGCCGGCGGGAGACCCGGCGCAGCCAGCCCAGCCGGCCGTACAGCCCCATGGTCACCACGTCCAGGGCGGTGGTGGGGAAGTCCCAATCCACGCTCTCGCGCTGCGGCACGTAGCCGACCCAGGAGCGCCGTTGCCGGTAGGGCGCGCCGAACACCTCGACCCGGCCGGTGATCGGCTGGACCAGGCCGAGGATCGCCTTGAGCAGGGTCGACTTACCGGCGCCGTTGGGGCCGACGATCGCGATCAGCTTGCCCTCCGGCAGCCGGAAGTCCACGTCCCACAGGACCGGCTGGGTGCCGTAGGCGACCGTCAGGTCGTGCACCTCGACGGCGGGCGCCTTCTGGATGCCCGCGGTGAGGGCGATCGATCGTGCAGGCTCGCTCATGGGGTGTCTCCCGTCGCTCCGGTCGCGTCCTCCGGCGGTCCGCCGAGGGCTTCGACGATGGTGTTCACGTTGTGGCGCATGGCGCCGACGTAGGTGCCCTCGGGCGTGCCCGCCGCCCCGACCGAATCCGAGTAGAGCTGGCCGCCGATCGCCACGTCGTGACCGCCTTCGCGGACCGCCGCCTGGACCGCCTCGATGGTCCGCCGGGGCACGCTCGACTCGACGAAGATCGCCGGCACGCGCCGTTCGACCACCAGGTCGACCACCCGTTCCACGTCCTGCAGCCCGGCCTCGGACAGGGTGCTGATCCCCTGGATCGCCAGGACCTCCACGCCGTAGGCGGCGCCGAAGTAGCCGAAGGCGTCGTGGGCGGTGACCAGCACCCGCCGTTCGGGCGGGAGCTGCCCGATCCGCCGGCGCACCCAGGCGTCCAGCGCGTCGAGCTCCGCGATGTACGCGTCCGCATTGGCGCGGATCTGGGCGGCGTGCTCCGGGACCAGGTCGGTCATGGCCCGGGCCACCGGCTCGACGGTCCGGCGCCAGAGGGCGGCGTCGAACCAGACGTGGGGGTCGTAGAGGCCGGCGTACTCGGGGGGCTCGCGCAGCGCCTCGCGGGGCAGGGCGTCGGCGACCGCGATCACCGGGCGCGTCCGGCCCATCTTGTCGAGGATCTCCCCCATCTTCCCTTCGAGGTGCAGGCCGTTGTAGAGGATCAGGTCCGCGCCGGCCAGGCGGCGGACGTCGCTCTCGCTCGCCTTGTAGAGATGGGGGTCGACCCCGGGGCCCATGAGGCCCTCCACCGGGACCAGGTCCCCGGCCACCCGGCGTGCCGTGTCGGCGACCAGGTTGGTGGTCGCGACCACGGTCGGGGGCCCCGCCGTGCCTCCGGACTCGGCCGCCGGATCGCAAGCGAAGAGGAGAAGCATGGGGAGGAGCGCAAGGAGGGCAGGGCTTTTTGACATACCAAAACTCTAGATACCGAGGCCAAAAATGTCAACCCCCCGCGGTCCGCCGCCGGGACTCGACCCCGATCGGGCCGGGGATCGGGACGGGGGTCGGGACGACGGGTGAACCGGCCGGTGGGGAGCTGGGGTACGCTAACTCCACCATGACCACGAGCACCGTCGAGGACTACCTGAAGGCGATCCTCACCGAGGAGCAGAACCATCCCGACTCGTTGGTGACGACGGGGCGGATCGCCGCCGCGATCCAGGTGGCGCCGGGAACCGCCACCAGCATGGTCAAGACGCTGGCCGACAGCTCGCTGGTGAGCTACGAGCCCTACAGCGGCGTGCGCCTGACCGACGCCGGCCGACAGCTCGCGACCCATGTCCTGCGGCGTCATCGGCTCGTGGAGCTGTTCCTGGTCCAGGTGATGGAGATGAACTGGAGCGAGGTCCACGCGGAGGCGGAGCGGCTGGAGCACGCGATCTCGGAGCGCATCCTGGAGCGCATGGACGAGATGCTCGGCCATCCGTCGGTGGATCCCCACGGGGATCCGATCCCGAACGCGGAGGGCCAGTTGCAGGAGCCGGATCTGGCGAGCCTCGCCACGTGCGCGGTGGGCCGGTCCTTGCGGGTCGCCCGGGTGCGGGATCAGAGCCCGGAGTTCCTGCGGCTGGCCGAGCGCCGGGGACTGATGCCGGGGAGCCCCGTGGTGGTGGAGGAGCGGGACGAGACGGCGGACCTGGTGGCCCTCCGGAACCCGGCCGGCGACGGAGCTCTGACCCTGGGCTTCCGGGCGGCGGGCAAGATCCTCGTCGAGTGAGGGAGGCCCACCGCTCCGAGGCGGCCGGCTTCAGCCGGCCGCGCCCGCAGGGACACGGCGCTCTCTCGCGGTGATCCACCGGGGATGCTTCGCGTCATCGACGGTTCGGGAAATTCCGACCCGGTCCTCACCTCTGTTTTCAGAATTGCCGTAACGGGGAAACCACCATATCTTGTCCGGTTCACAGGAGAGCCCACAACATATTGACATGGAGCTCGGCTTGGTGCAGACTTATCGATGCGCTCAGCGAGCGATTGCTGTTGATTGAAATCCAATCGCACCGGCTCTCCGCAGCCGGTGCTCGGAGGGCGCCGTCACCCGAACCGGCACCGATAGAGAACCCAGGAGGAGACCATGGCACCGACCAATCCCATTACCCAGCGAACCCCCCGGACCGACGATGCTCCGGAGGCCGCACCTGCGCGGGGTCTGCGCTTCGTCCGCAAGCTGACCCGGCCGGGGGTCGACCCGTTCGACCTGGTCGAGTGGGAGGTCCGCGACGCCGTCATCGGGGACGAGAAGGGCCACAAGGTCTTCGAGCAGAGGGGGGTCGAGGTGCCGAAGGCCTGGTCGCAGACCGCCACCAACGTGGTGGTGTCGAAGTACTTCCGCGGCCAGCTCGGCACCGCCGAGCGCGAGACCAGCGTGCGTCAGCTCATCGGCCGGGTGGTCGACACCGTCACCCGGTGGGGCCGCGACGGGGGCTATTTCGCCACCGAGGAGGACGCCCGCACCTTCCACGACGAGCTCAAGCACATCCTGGTCCACCAGATGGCCTGCTTCAACTCGCCGGTCTGGTTCAACGTCGGGATCGAGGACAAGCCCCAGTGCTCCGCCTGCTTCATCAACTCGGTGGAGGACACCATGGAGTCGATCCTCGGTCTGGCCAGGACCGAGGGCATGCTGTTCAAGTACGGCTCCGGCACCGGCTCGAACCTGTCGAGCATCCGCTCGTCGCGGGAGAACCTGGCGGGGGGCGGCACCGCGTCCGGGCCGGTCTCCTTCATGAAGGGCTTCGATGCCTTCGCCGGGGTGATCAAGAGCGGCGGCAAGACCCGGCGCGCCGCCAAGATGGTCATCCTGGACGTCGACCACCCGGACATCGTCGAGTTCATCGAGTCCAAGGAGACCGAGGAGCGCAAGGCGTGGGCGCTCATCGAGGCCGGCTACGACGGCGGCTTCAACGTGCCGGGCGGCGCCTACGACTCGGTCTTCTACCAGAACGCGAACCACTCGGTGCGCGCCTCCGACGAGTTCATGCAGGCCGCGCTGGACGACGGTGAGTGGACCACCCACGCGGTGACCACCGGCCAGCCCATGGACACCCACCAGGCCCGGGAGGTCATGGAGCGGATCGCCGAGGCCACGTGGGTGTGCGGCGATCCGGGGATGCAGTACGACACCACCATCAACGACTGGCACACCTGCGCGAACACCGACCGGATCAACTCGTCGAACCCGTGCAGCGAGTACATGTTCCTCGACGACACGGCCTGCAACCTGGCGTCGCTCAACCTGATGAAGTTCTACGACGCCGACACCGGCTTCGACGTCGACGGCTTCCGGCACACCTGCGAGGTGGTGATCTCCGGCATGGAGATCATCGTCGGCTACGCCTCGTACCCGACGCCGACGATCGAGGAGAACTCCCACGCCTTCCGCCCCCTGGGGATCGGCTACGCCAACCTGGGGGCGCTGCTCATGGCCCGGGGGCTGCCCTACGACTCCGACGCCGGCCGCGACTACGCCGGGGCGATCACCGCCCTGATGTCGGGCTCGGCCTACGCCCAGAGCGCCCGGGTCGCCGCGGCCATGGGACCGTTCGAGGAGTTCGAGACCAACCGGGAGCCGATGCTTCGGGTCATGCGCAAGCACCGGGATGCGGTGAAGTCGATCGACCCGGCCCACGTGCCCCTCGACGTCCTCAAGGCGGCCAAGAGCTCCTGGGATCAGGTGGTCTCCCTGGGGGAGGCGCACGGGCTGCGCAACAGTCAGATCTCCGTTCTCG
>JASFUJ010000010.1:0-15184 GCA_050050355.1 Acidobacteriota bacterium | reverse complement strand
ATCCGGCACATGGTCGTGCGGGTGTCTCCGGACCGCGAGACGCTCCGCCCGATCGCCGGCACCCAGATCGGCGGTTTCGACGGCGACGGGAAACCGGCCCTCGAGACGTCGTTCCACGTCCCCTGTCAACTGGCACTGCATCCGAAGACGGGGGAGATTCTCGTGGCCGACACCAGCAACTACCGGATCCGCGCCATCGCTCCCGACGGCTCCTCGGTGCGGACCGTGGTCGGCGTGGGTCTTCGCGGGATCCCGCCGGAGAAGATGCCGACCGAGCCGCCCGTCGGTCCCGGGCTCGGGGTCGGCGGTTTCAGCGGAGACGGCGGTCCACCGACCGAGGCGGAGCTGAACTTCCCGTCCGGGGTGGCGGTCGATTCCGCGGGCAACATCTTTGTCAGCGATTCCGCGAATCACCGGGTTCGTGCGGTCAACACGCAGAGCGAGCCGGTCACCATCGCCGGAGTCACCATCGCGCCGGGAACGATCGAGACGATCGCCGGCACCGGCCAGTACGGCGGTGGGGGAGACGGCGGTCCGGCGGTCGAGGCGCAGCTCGCGTACCCGAAGGACCTGGCTGTGAACGCCGACGGCGACGTGTACGTCGTGGATTCACTCAACAAGTCGCTCCGGTGGATCGACGGCGAGACCGGCACGATCGAGACGGTCGATCGTGGCGGCTCGGCCGCGGACGGGGCGCTCCGGCTGTTCGGGGTCAGCGGGCTCGCCGTGGCGCCGGACGGCACGGTGTACTTCGGCGAGCTCAACAAGCACGTGATCTTCGAATACGACCCCGAGACGGGAGAGAAGCGCCGTTTCGCGGGAACCGGCGTGGTCGGACTGGCGCCCGAGGGTGAGCCTCCTCGCAAGGCGTCGATCCACGCCCCCGGTGGACTGGCCGTCGGGAACGACGGCGAGCTCTACTTCGTCGACTCCGGCAACAACCGGCTGGCCATGGTCCGCGACGGAGGGGTCTGGACGGTCGCCGGAGGCGCATCGCCGGGTGAGGGGATCCCCGCGACGAAGGCGAGCTTCTCGATCCTCGGTCCGCTCGGAGTCGACGGCGAAGGAAACATCTACATCGGCGACCTGAACGCCCACGCGGTCCGTCGGGTCGACGCCGAGACCGGAATGGTCGAGACCTTCGCCGGCTCGGGCCTGGCGGGCTATGCGGGCGACGGGGGAGATCCCCTCGAGGCCGAGTTCATCGAGCCCGCGTGCCGCTTCTTCAACGACGACGACCGCCTCTACATCTCCGATCCGACGGCCTGTGTGGTCCGCCGCATCTACAGCACCCCGGAGGGGCGCCGGGTGGAGACCCTGGCCGGCACGGGGGAGTTCGGGCGGTCCGGCGACGGCGGTCCGGCCACCGAGGCCAAGCTCAGCCTGCCCATCGGTCTGGCCAAGCACCCCCGCACCGGTGAGCTCTACGTGACCTCGCTGTGGCTCCCGACCGTCCGGAAGATCGACGACGAGGGGATCATCACCCACGTCGCCGGGACCGGAGAAGAGGGGTTCGCCGGCGACGGCGGTCCGGCGACGGAGGCCAAGTTCCACTGGCCCTCGTCGATGGTCTTCGACCGGGAGGGCAACCTCTACATCGCGGACTATTTCAACAACCGGATCCGGATCATCCGGCCGGACGGAACGATCGAAACGTTCGCGGGCACCGGAGAGAAGGGCTACGGTGGCGACGGGGGACCCGCGCTGGAGGCCGCGTTCAACGGTCCGAACGACATCAAGATCGACCGGCAGGGCAACCTCTACGTCACCGACATCAACAATCACCGGGTGCGAATGATCGAAGCCGAGCCCCCACACCGCATCTCCACGATCGCCGGGACCGGGTTGCGCGGCTACTCGGGGGACGGCGGTCCGGCGACGGAGGCACGCCTGAACCTGCCGCGAGGCATCGACTTCGGGCCCGATGAACGGACGCTGTACCTGACCGACAGCCTGAACCGCCGGGTTCGGGCGATCGAGATCATCCGCTGAGATCGGAGGGGGAGAATGGATCCGCAGAAGGTCGCCGCCTTGGGTGTGCTCACGGTGCTCGTCGCCGTCGTCGGAGGGGCCGCGGGCACCAGCGGCTTCGCGGCGGAAGCTCCCGCGGCCGATGCGTCGCCGGCCGCTCCGGTGAGCGTCGTCGCCGGGACGTCGGAGGTCGGGGACGGCGAGCTGGCCACGGACGCCTGGCTCGCCGGCATCGGCGACCTGGCGGTCGACCACGCCGGGAACCTCTACGTGAGCGACGTGGCGCACAACCGGGTCCGGCGCGTCGACGCCAAGAGCGGCCGGATCACCACGATCCTGGGCGACGGCTCGGTCCATCTGAGGCAGGAGGCGGAGGCTGCGACGGAGACGGGCATGCTCTCTCCCTGGCCCCTGGCCATCAGTCCCGACGGTGACTCGCTGTACGTGACCCAGAGCCTGGGCGGGACCCTCCACCGCGTGGACCTCGAGAGCGGGGAGCTCACCGATCTCGGAGCGCCGGCCTACGGCCTCGGTCAGGTGACCGACCTGCTCGTCACCGGCGACGGCACCGTCTACGTGGGGGACGCGCTCTACGGTCAGATCTATCGCTTCCGGGAAGGCCGCTGGGAGGGCCTGCTGTCGTATTCGGAGGTCATCCGCGGGGGCATGCGCCGCATCGTCCAGGACGGGGACGGGAACCTGTACGTCTCCGCCTTCTTCGGCCACCAGGTGTTCCGCTGGGACGCCGAGACCGAGACGATGGAGCCGTACGTGGGGACCGGCACCCCCGGGCGCTCCGGCGAAGGAGAGCTGGCGGCCGAGTCGCTCATCGGCACGCCCGACGGCCTCGCCCTGGACGCCGAGGGGAACCTCTACGTCGCGGACATGGGGAACAACCGGATCTTCCGGGTCGAGCGGGAGACCGGACGCCTGTGGACGGTTCGTCACTCACCGGAGGAGGAGGATCCCCAGAGCTGGACGCCCTCGGCGCTCGTCCGGGACGGGAAAGGGAGGATCTGGATCGGGGACATCCGGCACAACCGGGTCCTCCGCTTCGATCCCGATGCGGGAGAGCCGGTGGTCGAGGTGGGCGGGGCGCCGATCGGAGACGGCGGACCGGCCGTCGAGGCCGTCCTGGCCCACCCCGGGAGGATCGCCGTCGGCTCCGGGGGCGATCTCTTCATCTCCGAGGCGCTCCACCACCGGGTCCGGAGGGTGGACGCCCGCACCGGTCGCATCTCCACGGTGGCCGGAACCGGCATTCCGGGCTACAACGGCGACGGCATTCCCGGACCCGAGGCGCAGCTCAATCACCCCGGAGGGGTGCTGGCCGTCGGCGAGGATCGTCTGTACATCGCCGACTACTACAACAACCGGGTGCGGATGCTCGATCTCGAGTCCGGAGTCATCTCCACGGTCGCCGGCAGCGGGCTGGCCGGAGAGGAAGGGGACGGAGGTCCCGCTCGCCAGGCCTGGCTGATCAATCCGCACGCGTTGACCCTCGCCGGGAAGGACCGCCTGCTCGTGACCAGCGCCGTGACCTCCTCGGTCCGCGCCATCGACCTGGCGGCGGGGCGCATCGACGCGGTGCCGCTCGACCGCCGGGTGGTCCCCGAGGGGGAGGTCCGGATCTTCTACGGGATCGCGTGGGCGGACGGCGGCTTCTACCTGGCCGATGGGATGCGCGACGCGGTCCTGCGGGTGGAGGGCGACCGGGTGCGCGAGGTGGTGCCCCCGGACTCGCTGCGCTACCCGATGGACGTGGCGGTGTCCCCGAAGGGGACGCTCTACATCTGCGACACCCGCAACAACCGGGTGGTGCGGTGGAACGGAGAGACGGTCGAGGTGGTCGCCGAGGACCTGGGGCGGCCCCGGAGCATCGCCTTCGGTCCGCGAGGCGGGCTGTTCATCGCCGACACCTTCAACAATCGGGTCCTCCGGGTCGACGTGGCGGAGGCCGAAGGCGGCGGGCCGGAGGTCGGATCCTCGGAGCGCCATGGCCGGTAGCGCCGGCCGGAAGGAGCGCGGCTGGCTCGCCGGGCTGCGCCGGTTGAGCTCGCGCGTCGCGACGGCCCAGAGCCTGCTCGTGCTCACGGTCATCTACTGCACGGTGGTGCCGGTCCTCTCCTTGATCCGGCTGCGGGACCCGCTCTCCCTGAAGACCGACGGGGACGACTCGTTCTGGCGGGAGCGCTCCACCGGGACGCCGGCGGTCGAGAGCCTGAGGAGGCTCTTTTGATCCGCCCTTCGCAGGCCGATTTCACCGGGGTCCAGGACTTCTACCGGAGCAACCCGTTCCCCGGCTACGACCTCTCGAAGTACGCCGTCCGCGAGGATCTCTACCGGGCGGCCAACCCCTACACGCTGCTGCTCGACCTGCACATCCCCCTGGGCGCGCGGGTCCTCGAGCTCGGCTGCGGGACCGGTCAGCTCGCCTGTCTCCTGGCGCTGAAAGGTCGCCACGTCGTCGGCGTGGACTTCTCCGAGACCTCGCTGCGCAAGGCGCGGGATCTCAAGGAGCGGCTGGGGCTCGACCGGGTGGAGCTCCGGCACGCGTCCGTGACCGAGGTCCGGCGGGAGGCGGAGGAAGAGCCGTACGACGTGATCCTGTGCAACGGGGTGATCCCCTGCCTTCCGGATGCGCCCGGGGAGATCGGCAGGATCTGCCGCGAGGTGGCCGATCCGGGAACGATCATCGTGCTCGGTCTCTACCACACCTGGGGGCGGCTCCTGTTCCGGCTCCGCCGCTTCGTGGAGCGTCGTCTCCCGGCGAAGCGCGGCTACGGCAGCATCCGCACGATGCTGGTCAAGGACGAGGACGATCCGGAGAAGATCGCCTCCTGGGTGGCGGACCAGATCCGGCCGCCGATCGAGGTCTGCTACACGGCGGCGGCCGTGCGCTCCTGGTTCGCCGACAACGGGGTCGACTGGGTCCGCTCCCTGCCCGCCTTGCCCGGGGATCCGGGGATCGCCGCGGGCCTGTTCGCGCGCGGCGAGGCCCGTCGCTGGGGCGGCTTTCTCCGGTCGCTCGCCGAGCTCGGCTGGTTCTGGAGCCTGCGGCGCACGGGCGGCTACTTCGTCGCCATCGGAAGGAAGGAGCGAGCCGCATGAACGTGCTGGGAATCTCCTGCTATTTCCACGACTCCGCGGCGGCCCTGGTCTGCGACGGAGAGGTGGCGGCGGCGGCGGCCGAGGAGCGGTTCACCCGCACCAAGCACGACCCCGAGTTCCCCCACCAGGCGATCCGGTTCTGTCTGGAGCGCGGCGGTCTCCTGGCCCAGGACCTGGACGCCGTGGTCTTCTACGAGAAACCGCTGGTCAAGCTGGACCGCATCCTGAGCAGCCAGATCGCGACGTTCCCCCGGTCGTTGCCGGCGTTTCTGAAGGCCATGCCCCAGTGGCTCCGGCGCAAGCTCCGGATCGGCAGGACGATGGCGGAGACCCTCTACACCGGGGCTCCGTGCCTGTTCGCGGACCATCACACGTCCCACGCCGCGTCGTCGTTCCTGACGTCGCGCTTCGACCGGGCGGCCGTGCTGACGGTCGACGGCGTCGGGGAGTGGACCACCACGAGCATCGGCCTCGGCGAGGGCTCGTCGGTCCGGCTCGATCTCGACGTGGGCTTTCCCCACTCCCTGGGCCTGCTCTACAGCGCGCTGACCCACCACCTGGGGTTCCGGGTGAACTCCGGCGAATGGAAGGTCATGGCGCTCGCCGCCTACGGCGAGCCGACGATGCTCGACCGGTTCCAGGAGATGGTCGTGACGCGCCCGGACGGCAGCTTCCGGCTGCGCATGGAGTACTTCGACCACCACCGGAACCCCGCCAGGCTGTTCAACCGGCGGGCCCACGAGCTGATCGGGCCGCCGCGGCGCCCCGGGGATCCGCTGACCCGCGAGCACCACGATCTCGCGCGCTCGGGTCAGCTCCTCCTCGAGCAGATCCTGCTGCGGATCGTCGAGCTCATGCACCGTCGCTACGAGGTTCCCAACCTCTGTCTCGCCGGCGGCGTGGCGCTCAACTGCGTGGCCAACGGCCGCCTCGTGCGCGAGGGGCCGTTCGACGCCGTGTGGGTGCCGCCGGCGCCGGGGGACGACGGCGGTGCCCTCGGGGCCGCGCTGATGGCCAGCGGGGTGCTGGGGACGGCCCCGGTGCGGAGCGAACGCTTCAGCCCCTATCTCGGGCCGGAGTACTCCACCTCCGAGATCGCCGGCTTCGTCGACCGGGCGGGGGTGGAGGCCGAGGAGCTCGCGGAGGACGACCTGGTGGAGCGGGCCGCGGACTCCCTCGCGCAGGGTCGGGTGATCGGCTGGTTCCAGGGGCGCATGGAGTTCGGCCCCCGGGCCCTGGGGAACCGGAGCATCCTGGCCAGCCCCGAGAGGCAGGAGACCAAGGACCGCATCAACGAGCTGATCAAGGGGAGAGAGCCGTTCCGCCCCCTGGCGCCGTCGGTGCTGGCGGAGTCGGCCGACCGGCTCTTCGTCGACGAGATCGACAGCCCGTTCATGAGCTTCGTCACCCACGCCCGGCCGGAGCGCGCGGCCTCGATCCCCGCGATCCTCCACGTCGACGACTCGGCGCGGCTGCAGACGGTGGACGCCGAGGCGAACCCGCTGTACGACCGGTTGCTGCGCGCGTTCGAGCGCCGGACCGGGATCCCCGCCGTGCTCAACACGTCGCTCAACGTCAACGGCCAGCCGATCGCGTGCAACCCGGCCGACGCCCTGGACGCGGCGACGGCCGGAGGCCTGGACGAGATCTATCTCGGACGAACGGTGATCCGCCTGGGAGCGTCTGCAGCCCTTCCCGGCCGATCCGCGGCAGTCGTGAGGTGACCGAATGACCTGGTGGCAGATCTTGAAGGAAGTGTGGAGCTACGGATTCGAGGCGAGGAAGTGGTGGATGCTGGTCCTGGTCACCCTCCTCGTCGGGATCGGCTGGTTGCTGGCGTTCTCCGAGAGCTCTCTGGTCGCCCCGTTCCTCTACCCCCTGTTCTGATCCGATGGAGCGTTCCTCGGAGCGACCGGTCGTCCACGACCGCAGATCCCGGACGCGACTGCGGATCGTGCTCGCCGTGCTGCTGGCGCTGGCCTGCGGGCTGCAGGCGTGGCTGTGGATCGGCTACTCGGTGCGCCGCTCCAACGTGATCGACGGCGATCCCGCCTGGCGCGTGATGAAGGAAGAGGTGATCTACCATCCCAGCGCCTGGAAGGACTTCCTGTACGCCCCGATCGGTGCGGACGGCGTGGAGCTCTGGAAGGGGCAAGGGTTCCAGGGCCTGCGATGGCTCGAGGGGGAGGGCCGCGACGTCCGCAGGGTCCGGGCCGAGGTCGAGCTCGGCGTCGAGGGCAGCTATGTCCTCCTCCTGTTCCGGATGCAGGAGGGGGGCGCCTACGCGCTGCGACTGAGCACCCACGCCGCGCATCCGTCGGGCTTCTTCCTGTTCTCCCCGGACTGGCAGGCCCACGCCTTCGAGCCGCTCGCCGAGGACGCGCCGCTCGAGGTGGGGCGTCCTGTGCAGGTCGAGCTCGAGCTGGACGGCCAGGAGTTCACCGCCCTCGTCGACGGCCGGGAAGTGGGCCGGTTCAGCGACGGGCGCTTCGCCTCCGGCACGGTGGGGCTCAAGGGCGGGTTCCTCCCGACCCGGGTCCGGGAGATCCGGATCGAGGGGGTCGAGGCCGACGGATCACCGTTCGTCTGGCGTGACGAGTTCCGTCACGGAAGCCCCGGCGGCGCGTGGGCGCTGGCGCTGGCTCTCGGGGCGGTCCTGCTGGTCCTCGGCGCGGTGGCGCTGGTGCGCTGGCGCGGCGAACCGGTTCCCGCCCGCTTCCTGGCGTCGGGGCTGTTCCTGGTCGTGGCCACGGCCCTGCCGCTCTTCCTGTCGCTCCTCACCGACGAGATCTACCCGGCCCTGGCCAGCCTGGCGGCGCTCGTGCTCGGCGCCGCGCTCCTGTCGATCCGCTGGTGGCCCGACGCGCCGGGTGGCGCCGGGCGCCGCCGGTGGCTGGGCGCGGCCCTGTTCCTGGTGCCGGCGGTCGTCGCCGGCTGGATCGCGGTGGGCCCCGGAGCGCTCGCGGTGGCGCCGTCGGGCCCGAGCGCGGAGGAGACCGGGTCCCCGGCTCCGCTCGCCGTCGGCCGCCCGGTCGAGCTGGGCAGCGAGCCCCTGGGGGATCAGACGGTCCGGCTCCGGGCACGCCTGGCGGAGAGGTCGCTGCTGGAGGTCCGCTTCTGGTCCCCCGAGCTCCGGCCGGAGCTCGAATACCGCTGCGCCGGCCGGTGGCACAGCTTCCTCCTGAGCACGGTGCCGGAGGTTCCCAGCGGGTTCTATTCGTACGGCGCCGAGGTGCTCCGCCTCGGGTCCGTCCGGACGGACGCACTGCCGGCGCCGGGCCGGCGGACCGAGCTCGAGCTCCGGACCGAGGGCCGGCGGTTGCGGGCCTACGCGGACGGAGAGCTGATCGGCGAGGCGACCGCGAGGGAACGGGGAACCGGGGCCAGCGGCCTCTACCTGTTCGCCGGCGAGGCCGAAGTGGACGGGGTGCGGGTCACCGGCGCGGAAGCGGGCTCGCGGGGCCTGCGCATCGAGGGCAGGTACCTCTGGTCGGTGGCGCTGCTGCTGCTGGGGGTCGCCCTGCTGATCGGCGCCGGCCGGCGGGTTCCGGCGGCGCTCGCGCTCGGGCTCCTGGCGGCGGTGCCCGCGTTCGCCGTGCTGGCCGCCACCGACGTCCTGGAGCCGGTCTTCCACCTGGGGGAGCAGGAGATCCGGGTCGCGATCTGGGCGGCCCTCTGCGCGCAGGTCTTCGCCCTGCTCGTCGCCCTCTCGGTGCTGCGGCTGGACTCGTCGTCGTGGAAGCGCCAGGCGGTCGCGGTCATCCTGGCCGTCCTGTCTCTCGGCGTCACCTATTTCGGAAGCTGGACCGACCCGTTCCGGGTCGTGCAGCTCGAGATGCAGGCGGAGGTGCCCCCGACACCGTTCCGGTGGTTGTGGTACCGCCATCCGAGCTTCCGGGCCTGCAACGGGTTCGTCCTGTCCCAGCATTTCGGTGGCCGCCGCGAGCGGCCGACCCCGCCCCCGGACCGGGTCCGGGTGATGACCCTCGGGGCGTCCCAGACCCTCGGCTTCGGGGCGTCGGCCGTCGAGCACACCTACCCGCGTCAGCTCGAGGTGGCGCTCAACCGGGCCGCCGGTCCGGAGCCGGGGTACGAGGTGATCAACGCCGGCGTGCCGGGCTCCTACACCCTGACCGGACAGAGCTACTTCGACGGCCTGCTCTCCGACTACGGTCCCGAGGTGGTGGTGATCAACTACTGCGCCGCCGACTACGCCTACCTGACCCTGCTGTCGCTCGACCGGTTCGAGCCGAACGCCATGGTCGAGCGGATCGAGCGGCAGGGCTACGACCCCGGTCCGATCGAGCGCTGGTCGAACAACGTCCGGTTCTGGCGCGGCTACCAGCTCGCTCTGCAGGGAGAGGAGCCGGACTTCGAGTGGGTCCGGGAGACCTACGAGCACAACCTGGCAGCCTTGATCCGCTCGGCGTCGGATGGCGGCGCGCGGGTCTTCGTCCTGCTCGAGCCGAAGACACTGGAGGCGAGCCATCCCAGGCTGGATCACGCCCGGCTCTACGATGCGGCACGAGCCGTCGCCGCGCGCGAGGGAGCGGTCGTGATCGACCCGGAGCCGGCCGTCGCCTGGGCGGAGCAGAGCGGGATCGCCTGGTGGGACTATGCGCACATGACGGACTTCGGATACCGCGTGCTCGCCGGCACCGTGGCGCGGGCGATCCGGCAGGCGGAGGGGGCCTCGTGAGGGCCGTGGCACGGGTGGAGACGCCGCGCCCGGCCGCGCCCGGGTTTTCGGCGGACGGTGTCGACTCGATCGCCGGGTTCACGCCGCGGTCGATCCACGAGGCGACGGCGTCCATGCAGGCCGCGCTCGAGTTCTTCCACCGGACGAACGACTATCGGGCGGTGTTCCTGCACATGTACTACATCATCACGCGCAACGTCCAGGACGAGATCGAGAGCCCGAGCGACCCCTCGAACCCGATCTTCCTCGACCCCGCCTGGATGAGCCGTCTCGCCGGGAAGTTCGCCACGCTCTACTACCGCTCCCTGCGGACCTTCGAGAAGCCGGCGTCGACCGAGCGGGCCTGGAAGCTCGCCCACGGCCTGGCGATCCGCAAGGAGTCGACCGTGCTCCAGGACATGATCCTGGGCATCACCGCGCACATCAAGTACGACCTGGCGGCCGCCATCGCCGCGAACCTCCGGGAGCACCGGGACCAGGAGGCTCCGGGTGCGCTGATCGCGCGCAAGCGGGATCACGACAACGCCAACACCATCCTGCGCCGGTCCATCCGGGAGATCAAGCGGACCATCCCCCGGGAGTACGGAGGGCTTCGCCGGCAGCTCCACCAGAGCTGGTTCTCCCTCGACGAGCTCCTGGCCATCGCGATCGTGCGCTACCACCGGGAGAAGGTCTGGTGGGACGCGCTGGAGCTGATCCGCTGCAGAGATCAGCAGGAGGTCGATCGCGTGATGCACCGGCTGGATCGGGAGTCGATCCGGGTGGCGGAGCGGCTGGCGGGGAACCGCTCGGTCCTGGTGAGGACCCTGCGGCCCTTCGTCGCGGACGAGCGGCGTCGGGACATCACCGTCTGCACGGCGATGGGTTGAGGAGGGCGAGGAGGACGTCGGGTCTCAGCCCGACGCCGCGCCGTCGCGCAGCGCGGTCGCCAGGCGCTCGAGGGACTCGGTGAACAGGGACTCGGCGGCGCGGGCCTGCTCGGCGTCCGCGGCCCAGAGGGTCGCGCGGGTGGCGATCACGCGGGCCTCGGCTCCCGCGGCGAACGCCTTGAGCTCGACGACGCCCCCCAGCTCGTCCCAGCTCAGGGCCACTTCCCTCTCCGAACGGGCCAGGACCCGCCCGTGCATGGAGCGGCCGTCCCGGAGCTCGAGCCGGTAGGGCTCCGCCTCGTCCCCGATCTCTCCGCTCCGCGTCAGCCACCGGGCCAGCTCGGCCTCCCGGCGGTAGAAGGGCACCAGGTCCTCGAACTCGAACGGAACGGAGCGCTGGACGAAGAACCGCCGGCAATCGCTGCCGAGGTGAGCCTCCACATACTGCTTGAAGACGGCGAGCGCGAGGTGCCAGCCGGACTCGGCGTCGCGCACGATCGACCGGAATTCCTCCGCTTCCGGGAAGCCCGAGTTGATCACGTCGACCAGCGTGTGTCCTCCTTCGGCCCGGAAACGCACCTCGAGCAGTTGCCGCCCCGCGCCCGGGGCGGGGCCTTCCAGGACGAGTCGCTCGCCGGCTTCGGCCACCAGGACCTGTTGCGGGATCTCCAGGTCGAAGTCCTTCCAGATCCAGGTCAGGGTCTCTCCCACCCGAGCCTCGCCCCGGGCGTCGTCGGTGAACCACTGGGCGAGGAGACGGGGGTCTGTCCACGCGTTCCACGCCCGCTCCGGCTCGCACTCCACCGACTTGCGGGCCCGGACGGTGCCGCTCCGGTGCTCGACGATCTCGGTCCCGGCGCTCATGACGATCCCTTCGAGTCGGCGTAGCGCTGCCCCATCGTGGCGCTCTTCCGCCGCCCGGCGGTGCCGGTGGAGCTCTTCTTGTCCGGCTCGCGCCGGGGTCGCGAGACCAGCACCTGCCACCGGCCGTAGGTGGCCGATCTCCAGAGCCACTCCGCCGGCCCGAACCGGTAGCGTGCGAACCACCAGGAGCTCAGGGCCAGCAGGGCGCTGAACACCGCCGCCGCGAGCAGGATCTCCTCGAAGGGAGAGACCGTTCCGACGGCTCCCAGGCCGTAGCCGTAGAAGATCAGGGCGAAGGCGAGCGATTGCAGCAGGTAGTTGCTGAGCGAGCCGCGACCCACCGCCGCCAGCGGCGACAACCGACGGCTCCATCCCGGCCGCTCCAGGAGCTTCCGGCCCGCGGCGAGGACGGCGCAGGCCAGCGCCGGCCCGGCGAACGCGCTGCCCACGGCGCCCACCATCACGAACGCCGGATCGTCCGGTGCCGCCGCACGGCGGGACCAGACCGAGAGGACGGCGCAGGTCACGCCCGTCCCGAGCCCGCCCCACAGGAAAATGTCCCAGGTCCGGGCGTTCTCCGGGCCGTCCCGCACGAGGCGGCGCTTGCCGATGTAGAGACCGAACAGGAGCATTGCGAAGAGCGTCGGGATCGCCATGAAGATCAAGGAGTTGAAGAACAGGAAGTCGCGGAGTCTCTGGAGCGCCATCTCACCGAGCGTCCCCGTGGCGTAGACCTCGGTGGCCCGCTCCGCGGCCGTGTGCAGGCCGGCCTGGAACCGCTCCCACTTCTGGATGGCCCCCGGGTCCGCGCCCTGGGCGACCGTCACCGGCAGGGCCATCAGCACGGGGAGCAGAAGGCAGACCCAGACGGCGATCAGGATCGTCCTCGGGGATCGGTTGAAGAAGGGGAGGAGCAGGGCGCAGAGGATCCCGTAGAGGATGAGCACGTCCCCGAACCAGAGCAGGGCCACGTGCGCCACTCCGAAGCAGAGCAGCAGGCCCATGCGCCGGAGATGGAGCGGGGCCAGCGAAGAGCCGGCCCGCTCGCGCCGTTCGAGCTGGAGGGCGATCCCGAGACCGATGAGCAGGGCGAACAGGGGGTACATCCTGCCCTGGACGAAGAGCTCCAGGCCCAGCTCCACCGCCCGGTCCAGCGACGCGGTCGAGCGCTCGCCCTGGGCGAAGTGGGTGTAGACCGGGACGCTGTAGTAGGAGACGTTTCCGAGGAGCACGCAGAAGATCGCGAACCCCCTGAGGACGTCGAGGATCTGAATCCGCTCCGACTCGCTGGTGGGTCCGACGGTCGGTGTTTCCGGGACGCTGTCGTCGTTCCGATGCATCGATCAACTCCAAAATCTGCTTTAGCATCGCCGTTGGAAAGATCAGGGCCTTATCCCACGTTGCTCGATCGCCCGAGAACCGTTGATTTCGGCGTCCGGGCGGGGTATCAAGAGATCAGGACAACCTTGCGAGAGCTCGCCCGGTCGTGGGGCCGAACCGCGACATTGGAGCGCCCCTTGCGGCGCCCGGAGGGCTCCCGTATCCGCGAATCGGAAGGAAGGGAGGAGGTTCGGATGTCGAAACAGACCTGGCGAATTCTCGGGACGGCCTTCGCCGTGACACTGGTGATCGGTGGCTCCGGGTGGCTCGGTGGCGGGGAGGTGGGCGCGGCGATGGAGAAGATGTCGGCGGAGGAGGCCCCCACCCTGGGCCTCACGGTCGGTGACAGCACCAACTATCACGTGACCCGGACCCGGTCGAACGGCACGAAATCGATCTCCACCGCGACCAGAAGCGTCGAATCGGCGGAGACGATCGAAGGCAGGGAGTACAAGAAGGTGGTCTGGACGGTCTCCGCTCAGCCGGACCTGGAGCCCCAGACGATCTACCATCGGGTGGCCGCCGACGGGGTCTACGTCCGGAGACTGATGGGCAAGGAGTGGGTCGAGTACCTGTTCACCCCTCTGCCGCTCTCGGTCGGTCGTACCTGGACGGTCGACACTCCGTCCGAGAAGGCCACCTACGTGGTGACCAGGAAGGAAGACGTCGCCGTGGCCGGGGGGACGGTTCCCGACACCTTCAGGGTGGAGTACTCGGGTACGCTGGACGGTCAGCCCTTCTCCGGCTTCACCAACTGCACCGCGAACGATCTCGACATGGTCCGGATGTCTCGGACCGCGTTCGGTGAGACCGTCGTGATGGAGACCGTCCTGAGCCCGTAAGGCTCACGGGGTCTGGGGCGAGCCGGGCTGCACGCGGAGGGGCTCGCCGAGGTCCAGGGAGCCCAGGGCGTCCCGGATCGCTCCCAGATCTCCGATCACCAACCAGACCAGGCGGTCCGGCCGGAGCGCTTCGCGGGCCACGGCCCGGATCCGATCCAGCGTCACCGATCGGATCTCCGCCGGGTACCGATCGTAGTAGGCATCCGGCAGGTCGAAGCGCTCCAGGTCGGCCACCGCCCGCGCCACGGCTTCGTTGGTCTCCCACCGGCCCGGAAGGGTCAGGACCTTGCGCCCCCGGGCGTGATCCAGCTCCGCGGCGGAGATCGGCCGCGAGGTGACGATCTCCCGCAGCTCGCGCCGGATCTCCCGGATCGCCCCGGCCGTCTTGTCGCGCCGGACCTGGGTGTAGAACATCAAGGGGCGGGGGCCGCCGGCGTCGACGGGGATCGAGTAGACGCCGTAGGTCCAGCCCTTGTCCCGGCGCAGGTTGAGGGAGAGCCGGGAGGTCGGCGAGCCTGCGAGGACCTCCGCCACCAGGTCCACCACCGTCGCCTCGGGGGAGGTCCTCGAGCCGACGAGCTGCCCGACGACGACGGCGGACTGGAACGCCCCCGGGAGATCCACCACGTACAGGCGCTCGGCGGGGTCCGGCGTCGGCCGGTCCACGTCCTTGGCGGGGGCCGCGCCCGGCTCCCAGTCACCGAACGCTCGCTCGACGTCCGGCAGGAGCTCCGGGAGGCTGACGTCTCCGACCGCGATCAGCGTGGCGCTCCCGGGGCGGAACCACCGCCGGTGGAACTCGAGGAGCGCGTCGCGCGAGATCCGGCCGAGCCCGGATCGCGTGCCGAGGCCCGTCAACGACGTCGCGTAGGGATGGGTCCTCCCGTAGAGCAGGTGCGGCATGAGCCGGAGAGCGAGCTCCGAGGGGGTCGCGAGCTCGTGCCGGATGCGGGCGGTCCGCCGGGCGACGAGGCGCTCCAGCTCGTCGTCGGGAAAGTCCGGACGGATCGCCAGATCGGCGAGAAGCTCCAGCGCGGCCGGGACCTTGCCGGACAGCACCGACAGCGAGACGGTCGACGAGTCGAGGTCGGACTCGGTCTGCAGCCGGCCGCCGAGGGCGGAGAGCCGTTCGGCGATCTCGGTCCGGTTCCGGCCCCCGGCCCCCCGCGAGAGCATGTCCAGCGTCAGGTCCGTGATCCCGGAGCTCTCGGAGTGCTCCGCGGCATGGCCCAGGTCCAGGAGGAGCGAGAGCTCGGCCAGCGGCGCCGTGGCGCGCTCGACGACGACCACGTTCAGCCCGTTGGGAAGCGTCGTCCGCCGGGCTTCCCGCAGGTCGGGGACCGGCGTCTCGGCGACCTCCGGGAGGCGGGACCGGTCGACCGTGCCCGGCGCCGTCCGGAGCGGGGGAGCGGAGGGGGCTTCGAGCACGAACGCGCCCTCCACGAGCC
>JASFUJ010000009.1:0-15201 GCA_050050355.1 Acidobacteriota bacterium | reverse complement strand
GGGCCTGCCGGGTCCGCGGGCGCTGACACCTCCGGCCGGGAGCCCCCGGACCGACCCTGGACATCTCGGCTATAGGCGGAGAGGGAACACGCCGCACCGCGGCCCGAGCCGAGGTGGGAGGGGTCGAGCGCTCCCTCAGTAGGGCATCTGGTCCTCGTCCATGCCGAAGAAGTGCCCCAGCTCGTGGACCACGGTCTTCTTGATCTCGTCGACCGCCTCCCGGGGGTCGTCGAACGCGCGGCGGATCGGGCCGGCGTAGATCACCACCCGGTCCGGGAGGGAGTCGTAGAAGGTGTCCCGCTCGGTCAGCGGCACGCCGTGGTACAGGCCGAACAGCTCGTCCCCCGCGTCGCGGCTCATGCCGACGCTCTCGAGGTCCTCCGCGGTCGGCTCCTCCTCGACCATCACCACCACGTTGTCGAGCAACCGGGCGAAGTCTTCCGGCAGCTCGTCCAGAGCCTGGCCGACCAGGCGCTCGACGTCGTCGACCGAGAACCGCATGGGAGGGGTCGGCATGGAAGGTAGACTTTCGCAGATGGAGGTTCGACTGGACAAGTGGTTGCAGGTCGCCCGCATGTTCAAGACGCGGAGCCAGGCCACCCGCGCCTGCTCCCTCTCCCGGGTGAAGGTCAACGGCCAGGTCGCCAAGCCCCACAAGACGCTCAGCGTCGGGGACTCGATCGAGATCGAGCGCAAGGACGACTGGACCCAGGTGATCGAGGTCCGCGAGCTCCGGGACAAACCGGTGCGCAAGGACCGCGCCGCCGACCTCTACGAGGACCGGAGCCCACCCCGGCCGAAGCTCACCGAGCTCGAGAAGCTGATGCAGAAGCCGCTCGTGCGGCGCGAGCGGGGCAAGGGGCGACCCACCAAGAAGGAACGCCGCCAGATGGATCGCTGGCGCAGCGGCTGAGGACCGTCAGGCCCGCCGCATCAGGTGCATCAGCAGGGAGATCACGAAGATCACCAGGAAGATGAAGAACAGGATCTTGGCGATCCCGGCGGCGGTTCCGGCGATCCCGCCGAAGCCGAAGACGGCGGCGATGATGGCGATGACGAAGAAGATCAGGGCCCATCTGAGCATGTATCCCTCCTTCTGAACGGTCCGTCGGTTCGAGTCGGCCGCATCGAGTCGGCCGCTTCAAGTCGGTGACGCCCCGGGCGGGAGGTCGTCCCCGCTGCGGGCCGGGCGACCTTCGCCCCGGTAGACCTTCGAGGCGCGGTAGCTCTCCAGCCAGTGCCGCATGAAGACCTGGATCGCCGCGGCCGCCGGCACGGCGATCAGCATGCCGAAGATCCCGAACAGGGAGCCGCCGATGATGATCGCGAGCAGGACCCAGACCGGGTGCAGGTTGACGCTCTTGCCGAGGATGCGCGGGCTGAGGACCATCCCCTCGAGCATCTGGGCGCCGCTGAAGACGGCGACGACCAGGATCACCCGCAGCAGGCTCCCGTGCTCCGCCCAGCACAGGAGGGTCGCCGGCAGCAACCCGACGATCAG
Organism: Acidobacteriota bacterium; assembly: GCA_050050355.1. Lineage (GTDB taxonomy): Bacteria > Acidobacteriota > Thermoanaerobaculia > Multivoradales > DATKCC01 > JASFUJ01. The sequence continues at coordinate 13,700 of JASFUJ010000009.1, read as the reverse complement.
CGACATGTAGGGGATCATGTTGGCCAGGCCCGCGGTGATCCCCAGCACGAGACCCAGGGGCACCCCGATCAGCACCAGCCCGGTGGCGTTGATGAAGGCCAGGATCAGGGCGATCGTGAGCTGCCCGCGGAGGAAGCTCGCCACCGCCTGGTCCACCTCCTGCAGCCGCGCGAGGACGATCTCCCGGTACGGGAGCGGGATCATGTCCCGCATGCCCCGTTTGACCTTCGGGAAGTCGACCAGCAGGTAGAAGCCGAAGACCGGGACGAAGACCAGGTTGAGCAGGAAGAGCAGAAAGGCCCGAACACTGTCGAAGACGTTGCCGAGCCACTTGCCCACGGAGCTCGCCAGCTTGGGCAGGTTCTCCCGGGCGGTCTCGATCGCCCGGTCCCGGAGATCGACGAACTCCTCCGGGTAGCGCGCCCTGGCCTTCTGCAGGAGCGGCTCGAACTGCTCGCGCAGCCGCTCCGTGTACTCCGGGAAACGCTGGCCGAGACGCTGGAACTCCTCCCCCATCGCCGGAACCAGGTAGAGGAAGAAGCCGGTGACGGCGAGCACCAGCACCAGGGCGAGCGCCACCACGGCCCAGAGCCGGCTCCACCGCTTGCGCTCGAGCCAGGAGACCGGCGGGTCGAGCAGGTAGGCGATCCCGAGACCGAGCAGCAGCGGCAGGAAGATGTTGCTGAAGATGATCAGCAGGACCGTGACCGCGATCAGACCGCCGCCGAACACCAGCAGGCGCAGGACCGCCGGATCGGGCCGTTTCATTGGCTTGAGACCGGGCATGGGAATTGTCCGCGTAGTTTACACGGTGATGCGGATCAGAACAGGTAGAGCTGCCCCTCGTCCGTCCGCACCAGCTTCGAGACCGTGACCCCAAGCAACCGCACGGGCCGGCGCGGAGCCTCGGTCCGGACCAGGAGCTCCCGGGCCACGCCGGCGATCTCGCGCGCGGCGGAGAGGGGGAGGGCACGGGTCGCCGCCCGGGTGACCGTCGTGAAGTCCCCATACCGCACCTTGAGCGTCACGGTGCACCCACCGAGGCCCCGGCGGGCCAGGCCGGTCGCCACGTCGGCGGCGAGGGCGTCGATCACCCGCCCCATCTCGGCCACGTCGGTCAGGTCGCGGGCGAAGGTGGTCTCCTTGCCCAGGCTCTTGCGCTCCCGGTGGGTGCGCACGGGGCGCTCGTCGATGCCGCGGGCGTGCTCCCAGAGGCCCCGGCCGTGGCGACCGAAGCGCTCCACCAGCCGTTCCAGGCTCAGGCCGCGGAGATCCGCCACGGTCCGGACACCGAGGCGCTCCAGCGCCTCCTCGGTGGCCGGCCCGACGCCGTGGAGGGCGCGCACGCCGAGCGGCGCCAGGAACTCCTCCACCCGCTCCGGCCGCACCACCGTCAGCCCGTCCGGCTTGTCGAAGTCGGAGGCGATCTTCGCCACCAGCTTGTTCGGGGCCACCCCGACGGAGACCGTGAGGCCGCGCTCCTCCCGGACCCGGCGGCGGATCTCCCGGGCGACGGCGGTGGCGCTGCCCAGCGTTCCCAGGTGATCGGACACGTCCAGGTAGGCCTCGTCGATCGAGACCGCCTGGACGAGCGGGGTGACCTGCCGGTAGATGGCGAACACCGCTTCGGACTCCCGACGATAGCGGCGGAAGTCCGGCTGGAGGAACACGGCGTCCGGGCAGAGGCGGACCGCCCGCGCCGCCGGCATCGCCGAGTGGACCCCGAAGCGGCGGGCCTCGTAGCTCGCCGCGGCCACGACCCCGCGCCCCTCCGGGCTCCCCCCCACCACCACCGGTCGCCCTCGCAGGCCGGCATCATCGCGCATGTGCACCGCCGCGTAGAAGCAGTCCAGGTCGCAATGGAGGATCCGGCGCAACGGCCCCGCCTTCGACATCGCCCACCGATGATATCGACGAGCGCGCGGGATTCGCCGCCCCGGCAGATATGATCGAAGGACGATAGACTCATGACGTCCCCTGTGCTTCCGTACGAATTGCAGTTCGCCGAGAGGATGATGTCGAGGATCTGGCCGCTGAACGCTGCGCCCGCCCGGAGAGATCGGATCTCCCGGACGTCAGGGATCTCTTGATTCGCAAGGGCGCACTCCCCCAGTGCTTCCGATGGCGCCGGATCCGGCGCCGCCGGGGCCCGCAAGACCCCCTCGGGGTCCGGGGGGCCGTCTGGACGACGCTCCTCGGAACCGCGGTTCTGCTCGGCGCCTGCACCGGAGCCTCCACGGGATCGCCCCGCGCCGCCTCCGTCTCCGCCCAGGACCGGCTTCGAGGAGACGTCGAGGCCCCGGGGCCGGCGACCGGGAGCCCACACGCCGAACCGCTTCCGCCACCTCCGATGCCGCTCGAGCCACGGGTGGGCGCGACCGTGGAATGCCGGATCCGTCCGGGCGAGACGGTGGAGCACCCGATCCACCTCGAGCGGGACGAGTACATCGAAGTCCATCTCGACCGCATCCCCGACCACGCCGATCTCTTCCTCGACGCACCGGCCCCGGGGGCTGCGAGCTCCTTCTCCACGATCGGCTCCGGGGAGTTCTGCGCCGAACCCCGGGGCCAGACCCTGTGGGGGTTGGCCCGGGAGGAAGGGGTCCATCGGCTCCGGGTGAGCCTGCTCCCCGCCGGGGAGCCCGGTCCGTACCGGATCGAGATCCTCACCCTGCACCCCGCGGGAGAGGCGGAGTGGGCCCGGGTCGCGGGACAGAAAGCCTGGGACGAGGCGATCGACAAGCTCGACGCGGGCCTCCACGAGGAGGCTCTGGCTCACTTCGACGAGGCCCTCGACCGGTGGACCGCGGCGGGGTACCTGCGCGGCATCGCCGCCGTGCACGGCCGTCAGGGGTTGGCACTCTCGGGGCTCGGCCGGCTCGAGGACACCGTGGAAGCCCTGGAGCAGGCGGTCGACGCGTGGGACCGGGCCGGCAGCCCGTCGGGGGTCTTCGCCAACCTGCTCGACCTCGCCCAGGCGCAGGCGGACCTGAACCTGTGGGACGAGGCGGAGCGCAGCCTCGACCGCGCCCAGAACGCGATGACCGGCGAGGAGGACGAAGAGGACACCGGGTACATGTTCGGCATGATCTGCGAGGTCGACAGGATGCAGGGCCGCACCGAGCAGGCGATCGAGGCCTGTCTCGAGGCGACCGAGATCTTCGACCGGCTGCAGGATCCCCAGGCCGCCCTCGGCGCGCTGCTCAACCTGGGCTTGATGCACCGCCGGATGGGCGAGCTGGAACGGGCTCTCGGCTACTACGAGCGGGTCCTCGAGATCCTCGAGGAGTCCCCGAATCCGCGCCGGGAAGCGACCATCCAGAACAACCTCGGAATCCTCTACGAGAACCTGGGCCGGTTCGAAGACGCCCTCCTGGCCCATCAGAAAGCGATGGAGATGTACGAAGGCCAGGGCAACATGCCCCAGGTGGCCATGCAGCTCTTCCACATCGGCACCATCCACCAGCGCACGGGGAACCTGGAGGACACCCTGGCCTACTACGAACGGGCGCGGGAGCTGCAGAGCCAGGTCCGGGCGACGGACGAGCTGGTCAGGACCCTGCTGGGGCTCGGCGGGGTCCATCTCCAGCTCGGGAATCTGGACGCGGCGCGCCGACCGCTCCGGGAGGCTCTCGAGCTGAGTCGCAAGTCCGAGACCGAGCCGCTGATCTCCCGGTCCCTCGAGAAGATCGGCGAGCTGAGACTCGCCGAGGGGCAGCCGGAGGAGGCGCTCGAGCTGCTCCACGAGGCGCTCGTGCTCGAGCGGAGAGCGCACAACCGGTGGTCGGAGTCCCGCGTCCTCGCCCTCTCCGCCGAGGCGTACCGGCGGATGGGACGCCCGGAGCGGACCCTGGAGACGTTGCGCCAGGCGGCGGCCCTCAACGAAGAGATCGGCCACCACAGCGGCCTCGGCGACAACTACTACCGGATCGCCCGGGCCCTGCGGGACGAAGGAGATCTGGAGGGGGCCCGGAACGCGATCCAGCAGGCGCTGGCCCTCGCGGACCTGGTCCGGCAGCGCATCGACACGCTCGAGATCCGCTCGCTGATCGGCGCGACCCACCAGAGCTACTACGAGTTCTACATCTCTCTCCTGATGCAGCAGCACGCGCAGGATCCGGAGGCCGGACACGACGTCGAGGCGCTGCGCACCGCGGAGCGGGCCCGGGTCCGGAGCCTGCTGGAGGTCCTGGCCAAGGCCGACCTGGGCCTGAGCGATCGCATCCCTCCCGAGCTGCTCGAGGAGCGAGAGCGGATCCGGGAAGGCCTGGCGGTGATCGAGCAACGACGCGCACAGCTCCTCCGCGAGGCGGATGATTCGGACCAGCTCGACCTCTTCCGGGTGAAGCTCGATCTGGACCACTTCCTGACCGACCTGGCCGACGTGGAGCAGCGGATGCGGGCGGCCAGCCCCTCGTACGGCGCCTTGACCCGCCCGGAGCCCGTGACGGTCGGCGAGATCCAGAACCGGATCCTCGATCCCTACACGGCGCTGCTCGAGTTCCGCCTCGGTGAGAACGGCAGCTTCCTGTTCGCGGTCACGGCCGAGGGCTTCGAGACCTTCGAGCTCCCCCCTCGCGAAGAGCTCGAGGAGGATGCCCGGTGCCTTCACTGGTTGATCACGACCTTCGACAGCCGCGACCCGGACGACCTGGAGGATCGCAGCAAATGCCTCCGAGACCGGGCGGAGCGCTTCGAGAGACCTCCGGTCCGGGAGGCCTGGCAGATCCGCAACTGGCGGCGCCGGCAGGTCGAGCGAGCCTTCCGGGAGCGTGCGTCGGAGCTGTCCGGGAAGATCTTCGGACAGGCGGAGGAGGAGGGGTTTCTCGACGGGCGCCGGCTGGTGGTGGTGCCGGACGGGGCCCTGGAGTACGTCCCCTTCGCCGCCCTGCCCCATCCGCGCACCGGCGAGGCGCTGCTCCGCGAGCTGGAGGTGGTCGACCTCCCCTCCGCCTCGTTTCTCGCCTTCCACCGCAGACACTCCGCGGAGGACGAAGCGCAGAGCGGAACCCTCGCCATCATCGCCGACCCGGTCTACGGCCCCGGCGACGAACGCATCGCGGCCGGCGGTGGCACGCGGGACGGGGCGGAGAATCGCGGATCGCCGGGGCCTCACTACCCCCGGCTCGACTTCGCCTCCGACGAGGCGCACGCCATCGCCGCCTTCGCGCCGGCCGAGGGGACCTTCATCGCCCTCGGCGCCGACGCCACCCGTGAGACGGTCCTTGGACATCCCCTGGACGACTACCGCTACGTCCACTTCGCCACCCACGGGGTGATCGACACCCGCTACCCGCAGCTCTCCAGGCTGGTACTCTCCCTGGTGGACGAAACGGGACGGTCCATCGGAGACGGATCCATCCGGCTCCACGACATCTACGGCATGGAGCTCGACGCGGACATGGTGGTGCTGTCGGCGTGCAAGACCGCGCTCGGCAGGGAGATCCGGGGCGAAGGCCTGGTCGGCCTGGCCCGCGGGTTCATGTACGCGGGTGCGGAGCGGGTGGTGGCCAGCCTGTGGCGCGTCCAGGACAGGACGACCGCGTCGCTGATGAAACACTTCTACCGCGGTCTCCTGCAGGAGGGCCGGAAGCCGGCGGACGCCCTCCGGCGGGCCCAGCTCGCGATCATCGACGATCCCACGGGAGACTTCTCGTTTCCCTACTACTGGGCCGGGTTCGTGTTCCAGGGCGACTGGAGGTGAGCGGTGGTCCACCCGGACAGCTCCAAGGAGCCGGACCGAGAAGCTCTCGAACGGCTGCTCGCCCTCCTCGACCCCGACCCCGAGCGCGCCGGCCGCGAGTACCTGCACCTGCGACGCCGGCTGACCCGCCTGTTCGAGTGGCGTGGCGCCCGATTCCCCGAGGACCTGGTGGACGAGACCATCAGCCGGGTGGCCCGGCGCCTCGACGAGGGGGTCGAGATCCGCTCCGACGATCCGTACCGCTACTTCTGCGGCGTCGCCCACCTGGTGTTCAAGGAGCTGCTCCGGGAGCGCCGCCGGGAACGCAAGGTCCGCGATCCGGCCAACTGGCCCCAGGACCGGATCCTCGAGGAGGAGCCGGAGGATCCCCGCATGGAGATCCTGCAGTCCTGCCTGGACGAGCTGCCGCCGGATCAGAGCAAGCTGCTCCTCGACTACAACCAGGGGGAGGGTCGGGAGCGGATCGAGAACCGCCGGGCGATCGCCCGGCGGCTCGGGGTGCCGCTCAACGCCCTGCGGATCCGCGTCCACCGCATCCGCACCAAGCTCGAGCGGTGCGTGCACGAGAAGGTCTCGGAGCCTGAGGCCGGTGAAATGGAAGCGCCGGGAGATGCATAGGGAGATAGACAGGACGAAATACTTTCGCACTGCCGGCCAATCTAAAGTGAGGGGCGAATCAACCCGGAGCCCGAGACGACGACTCGCGGCCCGCCCCGGAGCCCGACCATGACACCGACCAACGACACGTCCCCCGAGCTGCACGAGCGCTTCCTCCTCGGCGACCTCGCCGCCGGCGAGCTGAGCCGGTTCGAGCAGCGACTTCTGAACGACCCGGATCTGTTCGAGCAGGTGGAGGCCGCCGAGGGCGAGCTCGTCGACCGCTACGTGCGGGACGAGCTGGAAGCCGACGAACGCCGCCGGTTCGAAGAGCGGCTCCTGCTCTCGGAGCGGATCCGCGAGCGTGTGAGAACCGCCCGCTCGCTCCGGAAGCTCGCGGAGCGCTCCGCGGCGAGCGCTCTCGAGCCGAACGACGGCGCGGTGGTCCGGCACCTCCCGCCGCCGGCCGCGGGAGCCGGCCGGGAGGTCCACCGCCCGGTCTCCACGACCCAGTGGCTGGCCTGGGCCGCGTGCCTGGTGGCGCTCGTCGCCGCGGGGGTCCTCGCGCTCACCAGCCTGCGCCTCCAGGACCGCCTGGACACCTTGCAGGAGGCGCACCGGGGGACCGTCGAACGGGCCCTCTCCGCGGAGGAACGAGCCGAAGAGCTGCACGCCACGGCGGAACGGGCGCGGGCTCAGGACGCCGCCCGGGTCGAGCAGATCGAGCGGCTCCACGAGCAGCTCGACGCCGGGGAGGAGCGGATCGCCGGCCTCGAGGAGCGCATCGAACGGTCCGCGCACGAGGAGTCCGCCGGGACGGACGCCGTCCGGCTGACGACCGTCTTCCTCGCGCTCGCCAACCGGGCGGACGAGCTGCAGACTCTGCAGCTCTCCACAGCGAGCGACGAGGTCGAGCTCGTGCTGGATCTCGACCGGCTCCGGATGGGCGATGATCTCACCGTCACCCTGCAGCACTCGCGCTCGGACGTCCCCAACTGGCAGAAGAGCGGCCTCGAACCGACCTACACGGGACCGGACGGCATCCTGTCGGTGGCCCTGCCGATCGAGCTCTTCCAGCCCGGGGAATACCGGGTCGAGATCAAGGGCCCCGGCGGGGACACCGGTGATCCGATCCAGAGCTACCACCTGATGGTCCAGCCCTGATTCCCGAGATCGGCCTCCTCCTCGCTGTCACCGAACACTCTCACTCCAGGAGAGTGGCCAGAGTGGAACGAAATGGTTCCGGCTCATCTTGCCATAGAAAAGTGAGAACCTGGGAACGGCAACTCGACTAGGAGGAAACTCATGCCTACCGAAAAGAAGCCTACCGGCGGTGGTGGAGCCGACGGAACGGATACCGGCACCACGACGACCACCACGGTGACCACCACGACGACCACGACCACCACCAAGACCACCGAAGAGCCGCCCTCGAGCACGGACAGCACCGACAGCACCGACACCACGGACTACGAGTCCACCGCGACGGGCGACTCCACGAAGTGAGCACGACTCCCCGCGACGGCTCGGGACGCGCGACCCCGGCCCGTCGCGGCTTCTCCATCCCTCCTCTGCGACATGGGGGCGGCCGGCGAGCTCCTAGCATCTCGCCGGTCGCCCCTCCCACCTTCTCCCACTCTCCAGCGGTTACAGGATTCCCCCGTGGGTCATCTTCTCGGCGTCGAGGGCGTCCTCCAGCTCGTCGGCGGGCAGGACCTCCAGCTCTTCGCAGACCTCGCGCACGGTCCGGCCCTCGGTGAAGGCGGTCTTCGCCACCTTGGCGGCCTGGTCGTAGCCGATCTTCGGCGCCAGTGAGGTGACCAGGGCGAGGGACTGCTCCACCAGCTCCTCGGCCCGCTCCCGGTCCGCCTCCAGGCCGTCGATGCACTTCTCGGCCAGCATGCGCGAGGCGTTGGCCAGGATCTCGGTGGACTGGAGCAGGTTGTAGGCGAGCACCGGCATCATCACGTTGAGCTCGAAGTTGCCCAGCATGCCGCAGATCCCGATCGTGGCGTCGTTGCCCAGGACCTGGGCCGCGACCATGATCACGGACTCGGGGATCACCGGGTTGACCTTGCCCGGCATGATGGAGCTGCCGGGCTGGAGAGCCGGCAGCTTGAGCTCACCGATGCCGCAGCGAGGGCCGGAGCCGAGCCAGCGCACGTCGTTGGCGATCTTGCGCAGCGACACCGCGACGGTCTTGAGAGCGCCGGAGGCCTCGACGCAGGCGTCCTTGGCGGCGAGGGCCTCGAACCGGTTCGGCGCCGGCCGGAAGGGGTGCCCGGTGCTCTCGGCCATGCGGGCGATCACCCGATCGGCGAAGCCCGGCGGCGCGTTCAGGCCGGTGCCCACCGCCGTCCCGCCGAGCGCGAGCTCCGCCAGCCGCGGGCGCACCGCCGCCAGCCGGTCGATGCCGTTGCGAACCTGCTGGGCGTAGCCGGAGAGCTCCTGTCCGAGGCGCACCGGGACCGCGTCCTGGAGATGGGTGCGCCCGATCTTGACGACATCGTCGAGCTCCTCCGCCTTCCGCTCGAGGGAGGCGGCCAGAACCTCGAGGGCCGGCTCCAGGTCCTCGGCGATCGCCGTGTAGGCGGAGACGTGGATCGCCGTCGGGATCGTGTCGTTGGAGGACTGGCCGGCGTTGACGTGGTCGTTCGGGTGCACCGGGCTCTTGGACCCGATCTCGCCGCCGAGGATCTCGATCGCGCGGTTGGCGATCACCTCGTTGGTGTTCATGTTGGTGGAGGTACCGGAGCCGGTCTGGAAGATGTCCACGGGAAAGTCCCGGTCGTGCTTCCCCTCGACCACCTCCGCCGCCGCCTGGACGATGGCGTCGGCGATTTCCCGGTCCACGATGCCCATCTCGGCGTTGACCACCGCCGCCTCGCGCTTGATCATCCCCATGGCGGCGATGAACCGGCGCGGGAAGCGCATCCCGGAGACGGGGAAGTTGCGGCGCGCGCGCTCGGTCTGGGCGCCGTAGTACGAATCCGCGGGAACCTCGATCCCGCCGAGGCTGTCTTTCTCGATCCTGGTTTCGCTCATGTGGAATCCCTCCCGGTGTGAAGTCGATAGCTGCGGGTTGGAGGGGCACTGCCCTTCCGGGACCGCCCGGGTGGACTCGGCTGGACCCGGGCGGGGCTGGGCGACCCCCCGGGTGTCCATTCTAGCTCGACGAGGACCCGTGGAGTGCCTGGAGGCTCGCCACGCCGAAGCGCTCGCGGCGGAGCGCCTCGATCCCTTCGACCGCGGCGCGGGCCCCGGACAGGGTCGTGATGCAGGGCACGCCGTGCTCGAGGGCGGTCCGCCGGATGGTTGCGTCGTCCTCGTGGCCCTCGCGGCCGATGGGGGTGTTGATCACCAGGTCGATCTCGCCGTTGATCAGCGCGTCGGCCACGTTGGGCCGGCCCTCGTGCACCTTGAGGACGGTCCGGGCCTCGATCCCGTGGGTGCGCAGATGGGCCGCGGTGCCGCCCGTCGAGACCAGGCGGAAGCCGCGCTCGGCGAGGTCCCGGGCCACCGGCAGGAGGGCGTCCTTGTCCCGGTCGTGCACCGACAGGAACACGGTGCCCGACACGGGCAGGCGGCTGCCCGCGCCGATCCACGCCTTGGCGAACGCGGCGCCGAAATCGGGGGAGACCCCCATCACCTCGCCGGTCGACTTCATCTCCGGACCGAGGATCGGATCGACTCCGGCGAACCGCCGGAACGGGAAGACCGGCGCCTTGATGAACACCGAGGGCACCGGCGGCTCCTCGGTGAAGCCGAGGTCTTCCAGCGTCTCCCCGGCCATCACCCGGGCCGCCAGGCCGGCGATCGGCACCCCCACCGCCTTGGCGATGAACGGCACCGTCCGCGACGCCCGCGGGTTGGCTTCGATCACGTAGACCCGTCCCTCGTGCACCGCGAACTGGACGTTCATCAGCCCGACCACCCCGAGCCGCAGCGCGAGGCGCCGGCCGATCGCGCGCATCTCGTCGATCAGCTCGAGGGTCAGCCCGCCCGCGCCGGCCCCCAGCGGCGGCAGCACCGCCGCCGAGTCTCCCGAGTGGATGCCGGCCTCCTCGATGTGCCGCAGGATCCCGGCCACCACCGCCCGCTCGCCGTCGGCCAGGAGATCGACGTCGAGCTCGATGGCGTCGTCCAGGAAGCGGTCGAGGAGCACCGGCGCTCCGGGCGAGACCTCCGCCGCCTCGCGCATGTAGGAGGCGAGGCTGGTCTCGTCGTAGCAGATGGCCATGGCCCGGCCGCCGAGCACGTAGCTCGGACGCACGAGGACCGGGAAGCCGATCCGCCGGGCCACGTCCCGCGCCTCCGGGAGCGACGTGGCGGAACCGGCCTCCGGCTGGAGGATCCCCTCCTGCGCCAGGAGCGCCCCGAACCGGCTCCGGTCCTCGGCCAGGTCGATGGCGTCCGGCGGCGTGCCCCAGATGGGCGCGCCAGCGGCCTCCAGCGGCCGGGCGAGCTTGAGCGGCGTCTGGCCCCCGAGCTGGACGATCACCCCGGCCGGCCGCTCCCGGTCCAGGACGGCGAGGACGTGCTCCGCGGTGAGCGGCTCGAAGTAGAGCCGGTCGGACGTGTCGTAGTCGGTGGAGACCGTCTCCGGGTTGCAGTTCACCATGACGGTCTCGTAGCCGGCCTCGCGCAGGGCGAAGGCGGCGTGGACGCAGCAGTAGTCGAACTCGATCCCCTGGCCGATCCGGTTCGGACCGGAGCCCAGGATCACCACCTTCTCGCGGCCGGTCGGCTCGGCCTCGTCCTCGGCGCCGAAGGTCGAGTAGAGGTAGGGGGTCACCGCCGGGAACTCCGCCGCGCACGTGTCGACCCGCTTGAACACCCGGCGCACGCCCCGGCGCTTGCGCTCGGCCTCGAGGTCCCCGGGCTCGCAGACCAGCAGGCGCGCGATGCCGTCGTCCGAGTGACCCGCCTGCTTGGCCCGGCGGAGGAGCTCCGTGGGCACCGACTCCAGGTTCCAGCAACCGACCTCGGTCTCGACGTCGACGATCTCGCGGATCTCGCGCAGGAACCAGGGGTCGATGTGGGTGATCCGCGCCACCTCGTCGACGGTCCAGCCCTGGCGCAGGGCGGCGAAGACCGAGAACAGCCGCTCCCAGTTGGGCTGGGCGAGCCGGTCGGCCAGGCGCACCGGATCCGAGTTGCGGCGTTCCCGGTCGAGCAGGGTCCCTTCGAGCTCCAGCGCGTTGAGGCCCTTGAGCAGGGCCTCGGCGAAGGTGCCGCCGATGGCCATGACCTCCCCCACCGACTTCATCGACGTCCCGAGCAGCGGCGGCGAGGCCGGGAACTTCTCGAACGCCCAGCGGGGGATCTTGACCACGGTGTAGTCGAGGCTCGGCTCGAAGGCGGCGAAGGTCCGGCCCGTGATGTCGTTGGGGACCTCGTCCAGGGTGTAGCCGACGGCCAGCAGGGCGGCGACCTTGGCGATCGGGAAGCCGGTGGCCTTCGAGGCGAGGGCGGAGCTGCGCGAGACGCGGGGGTTCATCTCGATCACCACCCGGTCGCCGGTGGCCGGGTCGACGGCGAACTGGATGTTGGAGCCGCCCGTGGCCACGCCGACCCGCCGGATCACCCGGAAGGCGTCGTCGCGCATCTCCTGGATCTCGCGGTCGGAGAGGGTCTGCTGCGGGGCGACGGTGATCGAGTCGCCGGTGTGGACTCCCATGGCGTCGACGTTCTCCACCGAGCAGACGACGATGGCGTTGTCGGCCGCATCCCGCACGACCTCGAGCTCGAACTCCTTCCACCCGACCACCGACTGCTCCAGGAGGGCGGTCCGGTTGGGGCTCGCGTCCAGGGCCGAGCGGATCACCTCCTCGAGCTCGTCCCGGTTGTACGCCACTCCGCCGCCTTCGCCGCCGAGGGTGAAGCTGGGGCGCACGATCACCGGGTAGCCGATCTCCGCCACCGCTTCGCGGGCCTCGTCCAGGGCCCCGACATAGGCGCTCTTCGGGACGGCCAGGCCGATCTCCTCCATCGCGGCCTTGAAGAGCTGCCGGTCCTCGCCGAGCTGGAGCGCGTCGATCGACGCCCCCAGCACCTCCACTCCGTGGCGCTCGAGGGTGCCGGCCCGGTCGAGGGCGATGGTCAGGTTGATACCGGTCTGGCCTCCCACGGTGGGGAGCAGGGCGTCCGGGCGTTCGGTCTCGAGGATCCGTTCGAGGATCTCGGGGGTCAGGGGCTCGATGTAGGTGGCGTCGGAGAACTCCGGGTCGGTCATGATGGTGGCCGGGTTGGAGTTCACGAGCACGACGCGGTAGCCCTCCCGGCGGAGGGCACGGCAGGCCTGGGTCCCGGAGTAGTCGAACTCGCACGCCTGGCCGATGACGATGGGCCCGGAGCCGATCACGAGGATGGAATGGAGATCGGTTCGCTTCGGCACGGCGCCGCCGAGTCTATCCCGCGGGAGGAGGGGCCGGGGATGGCGGCTGGGTGGAGGGCTTCGGCGAGAGGTTTGCCGGGGGCGGTCCGGGGGCTCCCGGACCGCCCCACTGGTCACCGTTCGTTGCCGTCGAGCTCTGCCGCCCTCTGGTGTAGGCGTGGGGCTTGTCCCCGCGCGCCTCCACGGTGAGGGGATGCGCCGGGGTGAGGGGACAGAGCGATCTATACTCGGATCGGAATGGAACAACCCACCCGCCTGCTCCTGATCGGCGCCGGACACGCCCACCTGGAGGTGCTGCGGCGGCTCGGCTCGGAGCCGCATCCGCCGGTCGAGCTGACGGTGGTCTCCCTCACCCCGGAGCAGCTCTACTCGGGGATGACGCCCGGGTTCCTCTACGGACACTATTCGCGAGACGAGATCTCGGTGGACCTGGCCCCCCTCGTGGAGGCGGCCGGCGGTGAGCTCGTCCAGGCCCGGGTGGTCGGGGTCGAGCCGGAGGAGCGGCGGGTGGTGCTGGAATCGGGCGACCGGATGCCCTACGACCTGGCCTCGTTCAACGTCGGCTCCCTGACCGCCGGCGAGGACGTCCCGGGGGTCAGGGAGCACGCCACACCGGTCAAGCCGATGCACCGGGCCGCGGAGCTGCGCCGGCGGATCGACGAGCTGGCCACCCGGCCGGTCGTCCGGACGCCGGAGGGGGTCCGGGGCCGGCGGGCGGTCGTGGTCGGGGCGGGGGCGGCCGGGGTCGAGGTGGCCTGCGCGATCGCCACGGCGTTCGACCGGGAGTCGCCCCGCTCCGCGGACGAGGACGCCGTCAGCCTGGTCGACGCGGCCGAGACGATCCTCCCGGGCTACTCCCGGGGCTTCCGGGATCGGGCCCGGACGATCCTCGAGGAGCGGGGGATCGACGTCTGGACCCGGACCCGGGTCACCGCGGTCACCGCCGGCGAGGTCCGGATCGAGCTCCGGGGCCGCAGCTCCGCGCTGCCCGCCGACCTCACC